>NZ_JBHFJB010000092.1:0-7790 GCF_057334555.1 Pseudomonas sp. AGC41 | reverse complement strand
CTCCTTGCCGATAAACAGGCTGCCCATGCTGAAGATGAACAGGTTGACGCCATACGACAGCAGGCACAGCCCCATGACCACCTGAAAGGTCCGCGGCCGTAGCACCAGCCAGACACCGGAGGCGGCCAGTACGCCGATTGCGATTGCGATGACTTCTTCCATCAGGCGTTGGCTCCTTTGAGCGGGGCGACGGGTTTGGCGTGCAGGCCCGGCTTGTGGGCGCGCACCGACTGGTGGGCCAGGGCGGTGAGAATCAGCAGGGTCGAGCCGACCACCACGGCATACACGCCGATGTCGAAGAACAGCGCGCTGGCCAGGTGAATATCCCCCAGCAGCGGCAATTCGAAATGCCAGGTATGCGTGGTCAGGAACGGATAACCCACCGCCAGCGCCCCCAACCCCGTGGCGCTGGCGAACAGCAGCCCGGTGCCCATCCAGCGCAGCGGTCGCAGGCTCATCTGCGCCTCGACCCACTGGGTGCCGGCGACCATGTATTGCAGGATGAACGCCACCGACATCACCAGCCCGGCCACGAAGCCGCCGCCGGGTTGATTGTGGCCGCGCATGAACAGATAGAACGACACCACCAGGGCAATCGGCAGCAACAGGCGAACCAGCACCGACGGCACCATCATGAAGCCCAGCGCGGTATCGCTGGCGTGGCGCGGGTTGACCAGGTCGGTGACCACGTCCGGCGCCAGCAGCCGTTGTTGCGCCGGCAGTTGCATGCTTTCCTTCGGCGGACGGAAGCGCCGCAGCAGGGCGAACACCGCCAGGGCCACCGCCGCCAGCACGGTGATTTCCCCCAGGGTGTCGAAACCGCGGAAGTCCACCAGCATGACGTTCACCACGTTGCTGCCGCCGCCTTCAGGCAACGCGCGGCTGAGGTAGAACGAGGAAATGTCGTTGGGGGTCTGGCGCGTCAGCATGGCATAGGACAGCAGCGCCATGCCGCCGCCCACCGCGCCGGACAGCAGCAGGTCCCGCAGGCGCCGGATGCGCGCGCGCCGTTCGCTGTTGGGCCGGGGCGATACGTCCTCGATCCGCCGTGGCAACCAGCGCAGCCCCAGCAGGATCAGCACCGTGGTGACCACTTCCACCGCCAGTTGCGTCAGGGCCAGGTCAGGGGCCGAGAACCAGACGAAGGTCACGCAGGTCATCAGGCCGCAGACACTGACCATCGTCAGCGCCGCGAGACGGTGATACTTGGCTTGCCAGGCCGCGCCCAGGGCGCAGGCGATCGCCAGTACCCACAGGGTGACGAACACCACGGAGCCGGGAATCTTCGGCCGGTCGCCCCAGACCAGCGTGCTGTGCAGCATCGGGATCAGCCCGGCCAGGAGCGCCGCCAATACCAACAGGAACAATTGCGCCTGCAGGCGCCGAGTGCTGATCTTGCGCTCCAGCCGACGGCCGTGGCGCATCATCAGCACCAGGCAGCGTTCGAACAGGCGCTTGCCGCTGAGGCGGCCGATCAGCGGCGGATGCTTGATGTGGCCTTGCTTGAATTGCTTGCGCAGCAGCAGGTACAGGACGATGCCCGCGGACATCGCCACCAGGCTCATGATCATGGGCGCGTTCAGCCCGTGCCAGATCGCCAGGCTGTATTCCGGCAGCGGGCCGCCCACCACGGGGAGTGCGGCGGCGGCCAGTAACGAGCCGACCACCTGGGCCGGGAAAATCCCCACCAACAGGCAAGTGAATACCAGCAGCTCGACCGGCGCGCGCATCCAGCGTGGCGGTTCATGGGGCGTGTGGGGCAGGTCGCTGGCGGTGGGGCCGAAAAACACGTCCACGGTAAAGCGCAGGGAATAGGCGACGCTGAAAGTGCCGGCGATGGTGGCGATGATCGGCAACGCCAGCTCGACCCAGGCGGTGGCCGAGATAAACACCGTCTCGGCGAAGAACATCTCCTTGGACAGGAAACCATTGAGCAGCGGCACTCCGGCCATCGCCGCGCTGGCGACCATCGCCAGGGTCGCGGTGAACGGAATCAGCCGCACCAGGCCACTGAGCCTGCGGATGTCGCGGGTGCCGCTTTCGTGGTCGATGATCCCGGCGGCCATGAACAGCGAGGCTTTGAACGTGGCGTGGTTGAGGATGTGAAACACCGCGGCTACCGCCGCCAGCGGACTGTTGAGACCCAGCAGCAGGGTGATCAGCCCGAGGTGGCTGATGGTCGAATAGGCGAGCAGGCCCTTGAGGTCGTTCTGGAACATCGCGCAATAGGCGCCGAGCACCAGGGTGCAGGCCCCGGCGCCACCGACGAGATAGAACCATTCCTCGCTGCCCGACAATGACGGCCACAGCCGCGCCAACAGGAAGACACCGGCCTTGACCATGGTTGCCGAATGCAGGTACGCCGACACCGGTGTGGGTGCGGCCATGGCGTGGGGCAGCCAGAAGTGGAAGGGGAACTGAGCACTTTTGCTCAAGGCGCCGATCAGGATCAGCGGCAGCAGGACGGGGTAGAGGGCGTGGTCACGAATCAGGTTGCCGGCGGCCAGGACCTTGTCCAGGTCATAGCTGCCCACCACATGGCCGAGCAGCATTACCCCGGCCAACAGGCACAGCCCGCCGGCACCGGTCACCATCAACGCCATGTAGGCGCCGCGTCGGGCATCGGCGCGGTGATGCCAATAGCCGATCAGCAAGAACGAGAACAGACTGGTCAGTTCCCAGAAGAACACCATCTGGATCAGGTTGCCGGAGATCACCAGCCCGAGCATCGCGCCCATGAATGCGAGGAAGAACGCGAAGAAACGCGGCACCGGATCGTCCGGCGACATGTAATAGCGGGCGTACAACGACACCAGCGTGCCGATGCCCAGCACCAATAACGAAAACAGCCAGGCGAAGCCATCCAGGCGCAGCACGAAATTCAGGCCCAGGCTGGGCAACCAATCATATTGTTCGCGGATTACGCCGCCAGCGGCGATCTGCGGGTACCATAAGGCCACCTGAACAGTGCCGGCCAGGGCTACGAGGCCGGCCAACAGCGATTCGGCGTTACGGGCGTTATGCGGTAACAGCGCCGCGACACAGCTGCCGATGAAGGGCAAAAGCAATAGAACTATCAGTGACATAGGCTTCTATTCGGCAAAGGTTGTCCGGGATCATACGTGGCGTATTCCCGATCACCAACCGCCAGGGTGTCGCAGAATCCTACAGGGTAGATGGAAGTCTCCTGTTTTGCGTTGTTTCAGGTGGGGCTTTTGGGGCTGCTGCGCGGCCCAGCGGGAGCAAGCTCCCTCGCCACGGGATTTTGCTCGATCTGCGTCAGTCGGTTGTGAGGAATGCCTATTGCTCGCGCTCAAGCACCTCATCCACTTCGACAACGCCTTTGCTGCGCGTCTTCAGCTCACTGACAATCACCGCCGCCACGATCAACCCGGCGCCCACCAGGGCAATCGCCGGTAACCGCTCGCCGGCCAGCCGCCCGGCGATGCCGGCCCATACCGGTTCCCCGGCATAGATCAGCGTGGCGCGGGTCGGCGAGACGCTTTTCTGGGCCCAGTTCATTGCCACCTGGATCGCTGCGCTGGCGGCGCCCAGGCCGACGGCGCTGATCAACAGCAGCCAGGAAAAACCGGGAATCACTTCTTGGGTCGGCACCACCATCAAAAATGCCAGCACCGCCGTGCTTGCCAGTTGCACCACAGTCACCCGGCGCACATCGACCTGGCCGGCATAGGCGCTGATCAGGATGATCTCGGCGGCGATCGCGATCGCGCTGATCAGCGTGGCGATTTCCCCCGGACTGAAATTCAGTGACGCGCCGGCCGGGCCGGACACCAGCATCAGCCCGGTGAACGCGAGCATGATCCCGATGCTCGGCATCAATCCTGGCCGCCGACCCAGCACCAGCCACTGCAGCAAGGGCACGAAGGGCACATACAGCGCGGTAATGAACGCCGATTGGCTGCTGGGGATGGTTTGCAGGCCGACGGTCTGCAGGCCATAGCCGAGCATGATCGCTACACCGATGAAAGCTCCGGCCTTGAGTTCGAACCAGGTCAGGTCGCGCAGGTGCCGCCAGGAGAACAGCGCAACGAATGCCGCCGCAGCGGCAAAGCGCAGGCCGACGAAAAACATCGGTCCGCTGACCGTCATCGCATGCTGGACCAGCAGGAATGTCCCGCCCCAGATCATGGTGATCAGCACCAGCACGCATTCGGCCTTGCTGAACCGTGAGAAACGGGAGGAAGCTTGCGGAGAATTCACCAATGCCATGATCTTGCGCGCCACTTGAGGTGGACGCACAATGCGCCCGAACGAATAAGTTGGGCAGTATAATGCGCAACCCCGGCAGATGAGCAATATAGTGCACAAAGATAATGGCCAGCGGGCGTCCGTCCTGCAACATGTCAGCCAGAACGTCCGCCGCCTGCGGCATGCCGCGCAGCTCAGCCAGACGGCTTTGGCCGAGCTGTCAGGGGTCAGTCGGCGGATGCTGGTGGCCATCGAGGCCGGGGAGAAAAATGTCAGCCTGACCACCCTGGATCGCGTCGCTGAAGCCCTCGACGTGGCCTTCAGCGATCTTATCCAGGCCCCCGACGCGCGCGATCCGAGTCGTATCAATGAGCTGGCCTGGGCCGGTGCGATTGCAGGGAGCAAGGCCGTGTTGCTGGCCAAAGCCACCGCCAGCCGCGAGGTGGAGCTTTGGGAGTGGCGCCTGGAACCCGGCGAGCATTACCATTCGGAGCCCGACGCCGACGGTTGGAGCGAACAGCTTTACGTCTTCGAAGGCTGTCTGACGCTGCTGCTGGGCAGCGAAGAACGTCGAGTCGGAGCGGGCGAGTTTTTCATGTTTGCCAGCAACCAACCTCACGGCTATCGCAATGACGGCCTGGTAGCAGCGCGATTCGTACGCAACGTGGTGATTTGACTCCTGGAGAGCGGTATGGACGCAGCGCTGGATCAACCTGTGAACGGCATCACCCGCGAGGCCGACATCCTGATCATCGGCGGCGGCCTGAGCGGCGCCATGCTCGCGGCGCAATTGCTGCGCCTGCCGGGCCGGCGCGACGTGCTGATTGTCGAGCCGCGCAGCGAGTTGGGCCGGGGCGAGGCCTACAGCGCCGTAGAGCTGGGCCATACCCTTAACGGCAACGCGGCACGCATGAGCGTCGATCCGGATAATGCCGATGACCTGACCCAGTGGCTCACGGCGTTCATCGAGGCTGGCGGCTGGCCCGAGTCGGACCAACAGCATGTGCCGGTCAGCGAACTGTTTCCTCCGCGCGGAATGTTTGGCCTGTACGTGCAACAGCGTCTGTCCGAGGCCCAGTCGGTGGCGGCCTTGAATGGGTCCATGGCGGAGCATGTGCGCGGGGAGGCCGTCGACCTGCAGATCGTTGATCAAGGTGTGCGGTTGACGCTGGCTGATGGCAGCATCTTGCAGGGCCGTTTCGCGGTGCTGGCCACCGGCATGTTTGCCGCGGCGCGCACTCCGCAGACCGAATCCAGCGGCTTGAACAGTGCGGCACTGGATCCTTGGGATGTGACGGCCATGCGCCAACTCGAGCCGCAGTCCACGGTGCTGATCATCGGTTCCGGGCTGACCATGGTCGATGCCGTGGTGTCGCTGGAGCAGGCCGGGCATCGTGGGCCCATCGAGGTGTTCTCACGCCATGGGCTGTTGCCCCATGTGCGCCGGCAACCTCCGGCCTGGGTGGATTTCCTTGCCGAAGATCATGACCTGCGTTCGCCGTTGCAGCTGATGCGGGCGCTGCGCGAGCAATGCCGTCAGGCGCAAGCCCAGGGGATTGATTGGCAGGCGCCACTGGATACCGTGCGCGCGCACATCGGCCGTTTGTGGAGCCAGGCCAGCGATGTGCAGCGCCGACAGTACGTCCGGCATGTGCGGCCGTGGTGGGAAAGCCACCATCATCGTTCGCCTCCGTTGAGCGCAGAATTGGTGACGCGTCTGCAGGAAGAAGGGCGGCTGCGGATCCAGGCGGCCTCGTTCAAGGGGCTGGTGCCGGCTACCCAAGGCTCGGTAGGCATCCGCATCCGCCGACGCGGCGAAGCTGGACTGACGGTGATGCAAGGCGCTGCGTTGATCAACTCCAGCGGTATCGAATATGACTGGCGGCGCGTGGCGCGACCTCTGCCGCAGCAATTGCTGGCCCGAGGGCTGGTCCAGCCCGGTCCGCTGGCGCTGGGCATCGCCGCGCGTGCCGACGGCGCAGTGCTGGACGCCCGTGGCGAGCCGGTCAATCAGCTGTTCGCCATGGGCCCGCCATTGCGCGGAATGTGGTGGGAAAGCACCGCCGTGACGGATGTGGCGAGCCAGGCCAAGGCACTGGCCGCGCGCTTGGCTGGTTTACAAACCCAACGCTGAACCCTGTGGGAGCGAGCCTGCTCGCGATAGCGGCCTGACAGCCGCCACATGACTGGCTGAGCCCATTTCCCCTTGCGACAGGCGCTGGGCTCATTGCTCCGGTATTTTCACCCAGCGTTCCTCCCGCGCCGCCACCCGGATCGCCGCCGCCAAGCGCTCGACTTCCCAGGCTTCCGCGAAATCCGTACCGCTGCCGCCTTCGCCTGCGAGGGCCATGACCAGCTCCCGGACTTCCAATGTCTTCAATTCGTTGTACCCCAGCTGATGCCCGGCCGCCGGGCTGAAGGCAGCGTAGCCCGGCAGGTCGGGGCCGGCCAACAGTCGCTGGAAACCTGCCTGGCCGACGCGGCACAGGTGCAATTCGTTCAGTCGTTCCTGATCGAAGGCCAGCGTCCCGAGCGTGCCGCTGATCTCGAAGCTCAGGTGGTTCTTGTAGCCGTGTTTGAGCCAACTGCTGTTGATCGTGCCCCGCGCGCCGCTGGTGAAGCGCAGCAGCGCCTGGACCTGATCGTCAACCGCAATGACCCGCTGTTCGATCGCGCCGGCGCTGGCCGGGCGCTGGTTGTGTACGGTCTGGCTGTCGGCACACACCGAATCGACAGCGCCCAGCAGGTAACGAGCCATGGCCAGCAAATGGCTGCCCAGGTCGGCCAGGGCGCCGCCGGCGTGCTCGGCTTCGCAGCGCCAGGACCATGGCGAGGTCGGGTCGGCCATGAAGTCCTCACTGAATTCGCCCTGGAAACTGATGATCTGCCCCAGCTCGCCGCGCTGGATCATTTCCCGCGCCAACCGGATGATCGGGTTGTGCTGATAGTTGTAGCCGACGCGCGTCACCACCCCGGCCGCTTTGGCGGCCTGGTGCATCTGCTCGGCCTGTTCCAGGGAGACCGCCAGCGGTTTTTCGCAATAGACCGGCTTGCCCGCCGCCAACGCGGCCATGGCCATCGGAAAATGCAGATGGTTGGGCGTGGTAATGGCGACCAACTGGACGTTCGGGTCGTCGATCAGTTGTTGCCAGTCGCTGTGGGCCGTCTCGAAGCCCCAACTCCGTGCGCATTGGCGCGCACGCTGCGGATCGGCGTCAGCCAGGGCCGCCAGTTTCAAGTCCAGGGGAAGGTCGAACACCGCCTTGGCGTTAAGGAACGCCAAGGCATGGGCACGGCCCATGAAGCCGGTGCCAATCAGACCGATGCCGAGTTCGCGCATAAGAAAGAGCCTTTGAATTGTTATTTTCAGAAGGCTCTTTATGGAATAAATATTCGCTAATTGCAAATCATGGAATAAAAATTCATTCCTCTGTCCTTGAGAATTCCCTGTGGGAGCGAGCCTGCTCGCGAAAGCGCTACTTCAGTCAACATTGAGGTCGACTGACCTGACGCATTCGCGAGCAGGCTCGCTCCCACAAGGGAAACACCCATCAGGACAAGAACCCGCCATCCACATT
>NZ_JBHFJB010000091.1:18560-21351 GCF_057334555.1 Pseudomonas sp. AGC41 | reverse complement strand
CGATAGCGGTGGCTCAGCTACGGAGATGCCAAGCGCTTGTCGCGCTGTTGCTGTTGCTGTTGCTCTGCTTTTGACTTTGATCTCGGCGCCCCGTTAACCACTCGCCGTAAGGGCGAAACCCTAGGCCGCCGTTACCGCAGCAACGGATATACACACCATCTCATGACAAGAAGCAAAGCCCGCTGAACACTCAGGAACTCAGCTCCGAGGGCTTGCGACTAGCCATCGCCGTCACCCCATACCCAATCAGCGCCGCCAGGATCGACCCGGTGAGAATCCCCATCCGATCCATCCCCGCATACTCACTCACCTCCGGCACGAACGCCAGGGAGCCGACGAACAGGCTCATGGTAAAACCAATGCCACAAAGAATCGCCACGCCCAGTATCTGCCCCCAATTGGCCCCGGCAGGCAGACTGGCGATGCCGATTTTTACCGCCAGCCAGGTCAGGCTGAACACGCCGACCGTCTTGCCCAGCAACAGGCCGATTGCGATGCCCATCGGAACATGATGGGTAAAGCTCTCGACCGTGACGCCGCTCAGCGAAAGGCCAGCGTTGGCGAATGCGAACAGCGGCAAGATAATGTAGGCCACCCAAGGATGCAGCGCATGCTCGAGCGTCAGCAGGGGGGAGGTTTCAGCGTTTCTTGTGCGCAGTGGGATGCAGAATGCCAGCGTCACACCCGCCAACGTGGCATGCACGCCACTCTTGAGCACACAGACCCAGAGAATCAAGCCGACCACCATGTACGGCCCGAGCTTGACCACGCCCAGCCGGTTCATCGCTACCAGGGCCGCGATGCAGGCCGCGGCCAGCCCCAACGACAGGGTCGACAGCTCGCCGGAGTAGAAAATCGCGATGATGACGATGGCGCCCAGGTCATCAATGATCGCCAGCGTCATCAGGAACAGCTTGAGCGACACCGGTACACGCTTGCCAAGCAAGGCCAGCACGCCGAGGGCAAAGGCAATATCGGTAGCCGTAGGAATCGCCCAGCCAGAGAGCGCGGCGGGGTTGTCGCGATTGAGAAACCAGTAGATCAGCGCCGGCACCAGCATGCCGCCGATTGCCGCGGCCCCCGGCAGGACGATCTGCGAAGGTTTCGACAGTTGCCCGTCGAGCACTTCGCGTTTGACCTCCAGGCCAATAAGCAGGAAGAACAGTGCCATCAGGCCGTCATTGATCCATAGCAGCAAAGGCTTGGCGATCTTCAACGCACCGACCTGGACGACCACGGGCGTGTCCAGCAGGCCGCCATACAGCCAGGACAGCGGGGAGTTGTTGATGACCAGGGCCAGCACGGCGGCGGCAATCAAGAGCAGGCCGCTGGCAGCTTCCAGCTGGAAAAAACGCGTCAGTGAGTTACGTAGAGCCAAGATTGCTCTCCATTCATCGAATCAAAAAGATGGCACACCCTAACCCGTACTGTTTGTTGTTAAAACAAAAGTTATATTCTTTTTTGTTATATGCCGTTGCAGCGCCTGCGCCGGGCTTCGGGCAGTTACGGGGCACATTGGACCTTAGCTGTACCTGTGCGGGATGTCGGTTTTTTCCTAAGCTGGTGTCTCGTATTTCCTGAACAGAGCGTGCCCCCGGCCATCGGTCTGTCTGAAAGTCCTCCCGGTCCTGCGAGAAAACACCATGAACGATCCCCGCCAATGGGCGCGTGAAGCCATCCGTATCATCGAGGCGGATTTCCAACGCAGTGCCGATACGCATCTGATCCCATTGTCGTTGGCCGGACTGCCGGGCATTGAGCTGTATTTCAAGGATGAGTCCAGCCATCCCACCGGCAGCCTCAAGCACCGACTGGCCCGCTCGCTGTTCCTCTATGCGTTGTGCAATGGCTGGCTCAAGCCCGGTGCACCGGTGATCGAGGCCTCCAGCGGTTCGACGGCGATTTCCGAGGCGTATTTTGCGCGGTTGCTGGGCCTGCCTTTCATCGCAGTGATGCCTGCCACTACCTCCCGGGAAAAAATTGCCCAGATCGCCTTCTATGGTGGCCAGAGCCATCTGGTGGAGGACCCTACGCAGATCTACGCCGAATCCGAACGCCTGGCCCGTGAGCATGATGGGCACTTCTTCGACCAGTTCACCTACGCCGAGCGGGCCACAGACTGGCGGGCAAATAACAACATTGCCGAGTCGATTTTTCAGCAGATGCGCTTTGAGCGGCATCCGGAGCCCACCTGGCTGATCTCCAGCCCTGGCACGGGCGGCACGACGGCCACCTTGGGCCGCTATGTACGCTACGGCCAGCACAGCACCCGTGTGCTGTGTGCCGACGCCGAGCGCTCGGTATTTTTCGACTACTACCGCAGCGGTGATGCCACCCTGCGCCTGGATTGCGGGTCGCGGATCGAGGGCATCGGTCGGCCACGGGTCGAAGCCTCGTTCCTGCCCAAAGTGATCGATGCGATGGTCAAGGTGCCGGACGCCCTGTCCCTTGCGGCCATGCACTACCTGGCCCAGCGACTGGGACGGCGGGTCGGCGGATCCAGCGGCACCAACCTGATCGGCACGCTGACCGCCGCGAAGCGAATGGTGCAAGCCGGTGAGTCGGGGTCGATCGTGGCGATTCTGTGTGATGGCGGGGAGCGTTATGCCACGACGTATTACGATCCGGCGTGGCTCCAGGCCCAGGGGTATGAGTTGGAGCCATTGATCGATGCGGTGGCGGCATGCGCGGAGCGCGGAGAAGCGCTGCCGGAGAGCGTATTGCGGGCCAATATCTGACTGGAAAACTCCGGGAGCCCTGTGGGGGGGGGGGGGGGGGGGGGGGGGGGGGG
>NZ_JBHFJB010000091.1:14357-18475 GCF_057334555.1 Pseudomonas sp. AGC41 | reverse complement strand
CTCCCACAGTGAATGGATGTCAGTCGTTCAGGCCAAGAATGTCCCGCGCCACCGCTTCGGCGATCCGGATCCCGTCAACGCCCGCCGACAGGATTCCGCCGGCATAACCGGCACCTTCGCCAGCCGGGAACAGGCCTTTCACATTCAAGCTCTGCAGCGTCTCGTTGCGGGTGATGCGCAGCGGCGATGAGGTGCGAGTCTCGATGCCGGTGAGCACCGCATCATGCAGCGAATAACCCCGGATCTGTTTCTCGAACGCCGGCAGGGCTTCACGGATGGCCTCGATGGCGAAATCCGGCAGGGCTAGGGCCAGGTCGCCCAAGGCAACCCCAGGTTTGTAGGACGGTTCGACGCTGCCCAGCGCCGTGGACGGTTTGCCGGCGATGAAATCACCCACCAGTTGCGCGGGGGCTTCATAGTTGCTGCCACCGAGCACGAAGGCGTGGGACTCCAGGCGCTCCTGCAACTCGATGCCCGCCAGCGGGCCACCCGGGTAATCCACTTCCGGCGTGATGCCGACGACGATGCCGGAGTTGGCGTTGCGCTCGTTGCGCGAGTATTGGCTCATGCCATTGGTCACGACGCGGTTCGGCTCGGAGGTCGCCGCCACCACGGTGCCGCCCGGGCACATGCAGAAGCTGTACACCGAGCGACCATTTTTTGCGTGGTGCACCAGTTTGTAGTCGGCGGCGCCGAGTTTCGGGTGGCCGGCGTACTTGCCCAGGCGTGCGCTGTCGATCAGCGATTGCGGGTGTTCGATACGGAAACCCACCGAGAACGGCTTGGCTTCCATGTACACGCCACGGCTGTGGAGCATGCGGAAGGTGTCCCGGGCGCTATGGCCCAAGGCAAGGATCACGTGTTTCGAACGGATCTGCTCACCGCTGGCCAGCTCGACGCCAACCAGTTGGCCGTCCTCGATCAAAACGTCAGTAACGCGCTCGCCGAAGCGGACTTCACCGCCGAGGGCGCGAATCTGCTCACGCATGTTTTCGACGACGCCGGTCAGACGGAACGTCCCGATGTGCGGCTTGCTGACATAGAGGATTTCTTCCGGGGCCCCGGCCTTGACGAACTCATGCAGGACCTTGCGCCCAAGGAATTTCGGATCCTTGATCTGGCTGTAGAGCTTGCCGTCGGAGAACGTTCCCGCGCCGCCTTCGCCGAACTGCACGTTGGACTCGGGGTTGAGCACGCTTTTACGCCACAGGCCCCAGGTGTCCTTGGTGCGCTGGCGTACTTCCGGGCCGCGCTCGAGGATGATCGGCTTGAAACCCATCTGCGCGAGCAGCATGGCGGCGAAGATGCCGCACGGCCCGAAGCCGACCACGATCGGCCGCTCGCTCAAGTCCGCCGGTGCCTGGCCAACCACCTTGTAGCTGATATCCGGCGCTTCGTTGACATTACGGTCATCGGCGAACTTGCGCAGCACAGCGGCTTCATCGCGCACCGACAGGTCGATGGTGTAGATGAAGCACAGCTCGGAGGATTTCTTGCGGGCGTCGTAGCTGCGCTTGAACAGGGTGAAGTCGAGCAGGTCATCGCTGGCGATGCCCAGCCGCTGCACGATGGCAGGGCGCAAGTCTTCTTCGGGATGGTCGATCGGCAGCTTGAGTTCGGTGATTCGTAACATGACGGGGTCCGGTTCGCGGGGCGCACAACTGCGCCAAGGCGTTCTTCAAACCGGCGATTATAAGCCGCAATCCCGGTTTTCCGTGAGGCTAAAACCCGTCATGCGTCGAATCAGTCGTCGCGCGCGCCACCGAAGTAGGCGCAACCGCGCTGGACCTGACCGTTGACCCGCAACTCGGCGCTCATGTGCTGCACGCTGCCACTGGTGCTGTCGACGCAGCGTTGCGGCGTGACCCACAGCTCGACCTTCTGGCCGTTGGCCTCGGTGCCGAGGTTGAAGCGGCCATCACCCAACTGCTCCTCGACGTAAGGCACCGCCAGCGGCGGCTGCCCTTCGCGATCCAGGACCAGGCCCTTGCCGCTGGCCTTCAGCGTCCATTCTGGGGTATGTCCCGCTGCCCGCAGAATCACCCGTTTGAAGTCAACCTCATCGCAAGCGCTCCCGGAGCGTTCCAGGCGATACAGTTGCTCGACGTCCAACTGGCTGTCGGTGCCGGCTGCCGCGCTGGAAACGATACGCCCGCGCAGATCGGCGAAAAGTTTGCCGCGATCATCCGCCAGGGTGGCAGCTTGTTGCAGCACGCTGGTGCCGCCGGTGTCATTGACGATGTAGCGACGCTGTTCCTGGCACGGCTGGAACACCAGCTTGCCATCGGCCGCCGTGAGTTCGCCCTGCATGCGCGTCTGGCCGGCATGGGACGCGCTCTGGCGCGGGGCGTCGAGCAACTGGCAGCCGGCGAAAAACGGAAGCAGGGTAATACACAACAGGGAACGGGCGGCACGCATCATTGGGTCTCCAGACAAGTGCCGCCACGTTACTCAGACTGATCCTTCATCACAAGGGGTCAGCCGACGTGAAAAGTCTGCCCGGTTTGCAGGCCTTCGACGCTCTTGGCGTAGGCCAATGCCACTTCAGCCGCAGGAACCGGCTTGTAGCCGCGGAAGTACGGCGCATATTTGTCCATCGCTTCCAGCAATACGTTCGGGCTTACCGAGTTGAGCCTGAGGCCCCGGGGCAGCTCGATTGCCGCAGCGCGCACAAAACTGTCGAGGGCGCCGTTCACCAGGGCCGCCGAGGCGCCGCTCTTGATCGGGTCGTGGCTGAGTACGCCGGTGGTGAGGGTAAAGGATGCGCCGTCATTGGCGAATTCGCGGCCGATCAACACCAGGTTGACCTGGCCCATGAGCTTGTCTTTCAAACCGAGGGCGAAGCTTTCTTCGGTCATGTCGTCCAGCGGCGCGAAAGTGACATTGCCCGCTGCACAAACCAAAGCATCGAAGCGGCCGGTTTTTTCGAACAGGGCGCGGATCGAGGCGCTGTCGCTGATATCCACTTGCACGTCACCGCTGTGGCGGCCGATACGGACAATTTCATGACGGGGCGACAACTCGTTGGCGATGGCCGAACCGATGGTTCCGTTGGCGCCGATCAACAGGATTTTCATGGACTGATCCTCAAAGGGGATGGACGAGGTTGCAGTCTAGAGTGGATTTTCCTGGGGATAAGCGTGCTAATAGGAAACCTTTGGTTTTCATTTGGAAACAGTCCAATGAGCGAGATCGATGATCTGGCAGCCTTTGCCGTGCTCGTCGAGGCCGGTAGTTTTACCCTGGCGGCGCAGCGGTTGGGATGCAGCAAGGGGCAACTGTCCAAACGCATCAGCCTGCTGGAGCAGCGGTTTTCAGTGATCCTGCTCCAGCGCACGACGCGACGCTTGAGCCTGACGGCGGCGGGTGCGGCACTGTTGCCCCAGGCCCAGGCCTTGTTGGTGCAGGTGGAAAGGGCGCGTCAGGCATTGGCCCGCTTGCAGGGTGAAATTTCCGGGCCGGTGCGGATGACGGTGCCGGTCTCGTTGGGCGAAACCTTTTTCGAAGGCCTGCTGACGGAGTTCGCTCTCGCCTACCCCGACGTGCAGATCGAGCTGGAGCTCAATAACGGTTATCGCGATTTATCGCGCGATGGGTTTGATCTGGCGATCCGTTCGGATGCGGCGATCGACGAGCGGTTGGTGGCTCGCCCGCTGCTGGCCTGGCATGAGCTGACCTGCGCCAGCCCGGCCTATCTGCAACGCTTCGGTGAGCCCGCGGTTCCCCAGGCCCTGGCGGAGCACAAATGCCTGCTCAACAGTCACTACAGCGGTCGTGAGGAGTGGTTGTACCACCAGCAACATGAATTGCTGCGGGTGCGGGTGTCCGGGCCGTTTGCCAGCAACCATTACAGCCTGTTGAAAAAAGCCGCCCTGGCCGGCGCGGGAATCGCCCGTCTGCCGTCGTATCTGCTTGACCAGGAACTGGCCGATGGCCGCCTGCGCTGGTTACTGCGCGACTTTCAGACCCGTCGCATGCCGATGTACCTGGTGCATCCGTATCAGGGCGGGTTGCCCAAGCGTACGCAGGTGCTGGCCGATTATCTGATTGAATGGTTCAAGCGCAGCGGGGAGGCGTTGGATCGGTTGTAGCAATCGCCCCGCAACCCTGTGGGAGCG
>NZ_JBHFJB010000091.1:8295-14208 GCF_057334555.1 Pseudomonas sp. AGC41 | reverse complement strand
GCAAAAAAACACGGCCCGAAGGCCGTTTGTTCTATCGCGACAGACTCAACCGCCCAGGTACGCCTCGCGCACTTTCGGGTCGGTCAGCAGTGCTTCACCAGTGCCTTGCATCACCACGCGACCGTTCTCCAGCACGTACGCCCGGTCAGCGATTTTCAGCGCCTGGTTGGCGTTCTGCTCCACCAGGAACACCGTCACGCCATCCTTGCGCAGCTGTTCGATGATGTCGAAGATCTGCTGGATGATGATCGGCGCCAGGCCCAGCGACGGTTCGTCGAGCAGCAGCAGCTTGGGCTTGCTCATCAGTGCACGACCGATGGCGAGCATCTGCTGTTCGCCGCCGGACATGGTGCCGCCGCGCTGGGTAAAACGCTCTTTCAGGCGTGGGAAAAGGTGCAGCACCTTGTCCATCTGTTCCTGAAAGTCGCCCTTGTCGGTAAAAAAACCGCCCATGGCGAGGTTTTCTTCCACGGTCAGCCGGGCAAATACCCGACGGCCTTCAGGCACCACGGCGATGCTCTTGCGCATGATCTGCGCCGAGTCCTGGCCCACCAGCTCCTCACCCATGTAGCGGATGCTGCCGCTGTGGGCCTGCGGCGAACCGCAGAGTGTCATCAGCAGGGTGGACTTGCCGGCGCCGTTGGCACCGATCAGCGTGACGATTTCGCCCTGGCGGACCTCGACGTTGACGCTGTGCAGCGCCTGGATCTTGCCGTAGAAGGTGGAAACGTTTTCGAACTGCAGCATTTACGCTTCCCCCAGGTAGGCTTTGATCACTTCAGGATTGTCGCGGATCTGTTCCGGCGTACCGTCGGCCAGGGGCGTGCCTTGGTTGATCACGACGATGTGGTCGGAAATGCTCATGACCAGCTTCATGTCGTGCTCGATCAGCAGCACGGTCACGTTGTGCTCCTCGCGCAGCACGCTGATCAGCGCCTTCAGGTCTTCGGTTTCCTTCGGGTTCAGGCCGGCGGCCGGTTCGTCGAGCATGAGGATCCGCGGACGGGTCATCATGCAGCGGGCGATTTCCAGGCGCCGTTGCTGACCGTAGGCCAGGGTCCCGGCGGTACGGTTGGCGAACTCGGTGAGGTTGACCTTGTCCAGCCAGTACTCGGCGTACTCCATGGCCTCGCGTTCGCTCTTGCGGAACGCCGGGGTCTTGAACAGGCCGGCAAAGAAGTTGGTGTTCAGGTGACGGTGCTGGGCGATCAGCAGGTTCTCGACCGCCGTCATGTCCTTGAACAGCCGCACGTTCTGGAAGGTCCGTACCACGCCCTTGCGGGCAATGTGATGACCGGGCAGGCCCTGGATCGGCTCGCCGTCCAGCAGGATGGTGCCGCCGGTAGGCTGGTAGAAGCCGGTCAGGCAGTTGAACACGGTGGTCTTGCCCGCGCCGTTCGGCCCGATGAGGGCAACCACTTGCTTCTCTTGCACGGTCAGGGCTACGCCGTTGACCGCCAGCAAACCGCCGAAGCGCATGCTCAGGTTTTCGACTTTCAGGATCTCGCGGCTCATTTGCGCAGCTCCATGTGGGGGCGTTGCATAGGCAGCAGACCTTGAGGACGCCAGATCATCATCAGCACCATCAAGGCGCCGAACATCAACATGCGGTATTCGCTGAATTCACGCATCATTTCCGGCAGCAGGATCATCACGATCGCCGCCAGGATCACACCCAACTGCGAACCCATCCCGCCCAGCACGACGATGGCGAGGATGATCGCCGACTCGATGAAGGTGAAGGACTCGGGCGTCACCAGGCCTTGGCGAGCGGCGAAGAAGCTGCCGGCGAAACCGGCGAACGCCGCGCCGAGGGTAAAGGCCGACAGCTTGATCACGGTCGGGTTGAGACCCAGCGCACGGCAGGCGATTTCGTCTTCACGCAGCGCTTCCCACGCACGGCCGATCGGCATGCGCAGCAGGCGGTTGATGACGAACAACGCGGCCAGGGCCAGCAGCAGGGCAACCAGGTAGAGGAAGATCACCTTGTTGATCGAGTTGTATTGCAGACCGAAGTACTCGTGGAAGGTCTGCAAGCCTTCGGCGGCTTTACGTTCGAAGGTCAGGCCGAAGAACGTCGGTTTCTCGATGTTGCTGATGCCGTTCGGGCCGCCCGTGATGTCGGTCAGGTTGCGCAGGAACAGACGGATGATCTCGCCGAAACCCAAGGTCACGATCGCCAGGTAGTCGCCGCGCAAGCGCAGGACCGGGAAGCCCAGCAGGAAACCGAAGGTGGCAGCCATCATCCCGGCGATCGGCAGGCAGATCCAGAAGCTCAGGCCGAAGTAATGCGACAGCAGCGCGTAGCTGTAGGCCCCGACGGCGTAGAAGCCGACATAACCCAGGTCCAGCAGGCCGGCCAGGCCCACGACGATGTTCAGGCCGAGGCCGAGCATCACGTAGATCAGGATCAGCGTGGCGATGTCGACCGCGCCGCGAGAGCCGAAGAACGGCCATACCAGGGCCACGACGATCAGGCCCAGCACGATCCAGCGCTGGGTCGACGGCAGGGTCAGGAAGTTGCTGGCCTTGGCCGGGATCACCGGCACGCCGGGCGACGCTTTCCACGCCGCACTGATCTGCGTGCTGAACAGCACCCGCAGGAACATCAGGACGGAACATACGGCGATGGTCGCCAGGATGGCCGGGCTGGTGCCGTGCACTTCCAGGTTGATACCAACGATGGTCAGTTTGAGACCGAGTACCGGGTAGGCCACGGCCCAGACCAGCAGGGCGCTGAAGAGCGCCGATTTGAGATGCCTAGTCATACTTTCTCAACCTCCGGACGGCCCAGGATGCCGGTCGGCCGGAATAACAGAACCAGAACCAACAAGCCGAACGCCACGACGTCCTTGTACTGGTCGCCGAAGATGTCGGCGCCAAAGGCTTCCGCCACGCCCAGCACCAATCCGCCGAGCATCGCGCCGGGGATGCTGCCGATGCCGCCGAGCACCGCGGCGGTAAAGGCTTTCAGGCCCACGAGGAAACCGGCGTTGGGGTTGATCACACCGTATTGCATGCTCAACAGCACCGCGGCGATGGCCGCCAGGGCCGCACCGATGACGAAGGTCAGGGCGATGATGTTGTTGGTGTTGATGCCCAGCAGGTTGGCCATCTTGATGTCCTCGGCGCAGGCGCGGCAGGCGCGGCCCAGGCGGGAACGGGAGATGAACAACGTGAGGCCGAGCATGGCGACCAGGGTCACCACGAACACCACGATTTGCATGTAGGAAATCAGCACTTCATGTGCCCCGCCTGGCCCGATGGCGAAGTTGCCCGGAATCAGGTTGGGAATGGATTTGTCCTTGGAGTCTTGCGAAAGCAGTACCGTGTTCTGCAGGAAGATCGACATACCGATGGCGGAAATCAGCGGGATCAGACGGTTGCTGCCGCGCAGCGGGCGGTAGGCGATCCGTTCGATGCTGTAGCCATAGGAACTGGTAACCACGATGCTCGCGATAAAAGCCGCGGTCATCAACAGCGGGACACTGTCGAGTCCCATCATGGCCAGCCCGGCGATGGCGATGAACGCCACGTAGGAGCCGATCATGTACACCTCGCCGTGGGCGAAGTTGATCATTCCAATGATGCCGTAGACCATCGTATAGCCGATGGCGATCAGGGCATACGTGCTGCCAACGGTCAGGCCGTTAACCAGCTGCTGGAAGAAGTGATAGATGTCAGGCATTACAGCGCTCCTAAAAACCTGATACGCATTTCACTGGTGGAGTCATTTTCCCGCCCGGGCCCCATGGATCTGCATCCACTTCGGACTCGAGGTTTGCCAGCGAACCGCTGATGACGGTTTTGAGATTTTCAGGTGGGGAGACTGGCGGATCACGCCAGCGCGGCCCAATACATTTAAAACAAAGCCCACGGCACGCCGTGGGCTTTATTGGCAGTCAGTCAGGCCAGGCCTTACTGAGGCGAAGCTTCGGTTTTAGGTTTGCCGAAATGCCACTCGTAAACCACGAACTTGAAGTCTTTCAGGTCGCCCTTGTCGTCGAAGCTCAAGTCACCGGTTGGCGTCTTGAAAGTGCCAGCGTGGATGGCTTCAGCCACTTTGGTCGCGTCTTCGCTCTTGGCAGCCTTGATCGCGTCGGCGATCACGGTCACAGCCGAGTAGGACGGGAATACGAACGGACCGCTCGGGTCTTCTTTCTTGGCCTTGAACGCGTCAGCCAGGGCGACGTTGGCCGGATCCTGGTCGAACGATTTCGGCAGGGTCACCAGCAGGCCTTCGGAGGATTCCTTGGCGATTTGCGAGATGGAGTCGTTACCCACGCCTTCCGGACCCATGAACTTGGCCTTCAGGCCTTTTTCCTGGGCTTGACGCAGGATCAGGCCCAGCTCCGGGTGGTAGCCGCCGTAGTAGACGAAGTCGACGTTGGCTTGCTTGAGCTTGGCGATCATCGAGGAAAAGTCTTTGTCGCCGGCGTTCACGCCTTCGAAGACGGCCACTTTCACGCCTTTGCCTTCGAGGGTTTTCTTCACGGCGCTGGCGATGCCTTCACCGTACTGCTGCTTGTCGTGCAGGACCGCAACGACTTTCGGCTTGACGTGGTCGGCGATGTAGTTGCCCGCCGCCGGACCTTGGGCGCTGTCCAGGCCGATGGTGCGGAAGATCATCTTGTAGCCGCGCGCGGTGATGTCCGGGCTGGTGGCCGCCGGAGTGATCATGATCACGCCTTCGTCTTCGTAGATGTCCGAAGCCGGCTGGGTGGAGCTGGAGCACAGGTGGCCGACCACGAACTTGACGCCGTCGTTGACGACCTTGTTCGCGACCGCGACCGCTTGTTTCGGATCACAGGCGTCATCGTATTCAACGGCGACCAGTTGCTTGCCGTCGACGCCGCCCTTGGCGTTGATCTGTTCGATGGCCATTTTCGCGCCGCTGAACTGCATGTCGCCGTATTGGGCTACAGGGCCGGTTTTCGGGCCGGCGATGCCGATCTTGATGGTGTCGGCGGCGAACGAATGGCTGGCAACCCCGGCCAGAACCATAGCGGCAAACAGTTTGGAAATCTGCTTAGTAGCCTTAGTCATAGTGCTCCACTCATGCTGTTGTAGTTTTTATAGTCCTGGCGCCGTAGCAGCAGAACCGGGTCAGATATCTTGGATACCCACGCGGAAAATGCCCCCGGCAACTGTACCGGTACAGTGTAGAGCGCCGATTGTTGGCAAGGGAAGCTGGCGCTTGGGGGCAAAACCTGGGGGTGTCGCTTTATTGAAAGAAAAAGACAGATTAGCGGCGGGGTTGGTCCGGTCAAATCGGCAATCCTTGGCTTTCCTGCGCTTTTCAATCGGTGCTGCAATTGCAACCGGGTTTTTCTGCCAGACCACCGACGTTATCATTCGCGCCGATTTCTTTTCCGGACAGCTCCCATGAATCAAGAACCTAGCACCCTCTATGCCAAATTGCTCGGTGAAACCGCATCCATTACCTGGAAGGAGCTGGAACCGTTCTTTGCCAAGGGTGCCCTATTGTGGGTCGATCCGGCACTGGATCTGATCGCCGCAGCCGAGGCCATTGCCGAGGACGAAGGTACCAAAGTCGCCGCCTGGCTGGCCGGCGGGCAGCTCGCCAAGCTGTCTGAAACGCGGGCGTTGGATTTTCTCGAGCGTGATCCGCTGCTATGGGCCGTAGTGGTTTCGCCATGGATAGTGATCCAGGAAAGGGCGTCGAATTGATCGATGCACCAAGTTGGTTCGTGTTTTCGCATCTCGGAAAGTGTGTAGGTGAGTAGCGTGATGACAGCCTGCCGTGGCGAAACGCCACAGGGCAGGGTGACGTATACGTAACGGGAACAGTTTTTGGTGCGGCCGGTGGGCTGCCTAATTGTTTCTAGATGTTGTTTTTGCGGTGCCGCTCATGGCCCTTTCGCGAGCAGGCTCGCTCCCACAATGGACCTG
>NZ_JBHFJB010000091.1:0-8250 GCF_057334555.1 Pseudomonas sp. AGC41 | reverse complement strand
ATCCTCTGTGGGAGCGAGCCTGCTCGCGAATCGGGGCGACGCGGTGTCACGCCAGCCTCAATAACTCTTGCCAGTATGGTTATTCAGCGAAATAACCTTGGTCTTGCCAATCCGGTGACGGTAGATCTCACGCAAATACTTGATGGATTTCTTCACGCAGTCCCGGGACAGCCGGATGTCATTGATCGAGACAAATTTTTCCTTGTCGCTGATCAGCTCGCGATACTTCTTCTCGTACATCGGCTTGATGGCGTACCAGTTGGTGTCGAGGATCTTCGCCGGGTTCTCGAATTCATTGAGCAGGTCGTCGATGCGTGCTTCGTCGAATTCTTCATTGATGATGAAGTCCAGGATCGAGTTGTCCAGGGTCTCGTCGAAGCGATACGGCGTGCGCGCGAAGCAGCGCTTGATGAACGCCACGATCAAGGTCAGGAAATCGTCGGACAGGCACGGGCTCTTGGCGATCAGGGTAGTCAGCGACAAGTTGGCCGAGGCGCCGATCACCAGCGCATAGCGCTTGAGCGTGGTGTTCGGGAACAGGCTGTTGAGGTGGGTCTTGAGCCGGTTCAGGTCCATGTAGGACAGCTTGTAGTCCTTGGGCAGCGAGACGATCGACACCACCGACGAGCAGTTCTTGAAGAAGTGCAGGTCGTGCAGGGCGGCGGCGTCGTAGCCGGAGTTCTTGTATTGCTCCAGCGAGGCCCGGTAACGCTTGGACTCGATCGGCAACAGGCTGATGCCTTCGATGGCCTGGGTGACTTTGTTGAAGTGCGGCAGGTCGATGGAGCGGAAGAACAGGTCGTCGATGTTCAGGCGCGGCGGCTCTTTCTCGAACACCTTGAACTTGTCGCCGCTCGGCGCCGGGGTTTCCGGAACGACGGATTCAGCGTAGGCAATCGCCACCGGGCCGGCCAGGCTCATGAACAGGTCGTTGGCATCCAGGCGAATGGTTTCGCCGATGTCGATGCCGGCGCGCCGGAAGTAGTTCTGGTCGTAGTCGGTGGTCACGGCCTGGGCCGTGAGGATGTTGAAGATCTGCTGGGAAATGTACTGGTTGGCGTGCTTTTCCATGGCATTGACGTCAATGTTCTGGATGTTGCCGTCATCGCTTTCTTCGGCGTAGCGCATGATGTCGTTGGAGATCAGCATCATCGCGTTCCATGGGCGGATACGGCCCATGACGCTGGCTTCGCTGCTGTCTTCGTTGGCGAAGTTGTACGAAAAATCCCATTCTTCCGAGAGGTATTTGCACAGCAGGCGTCCGGCGTTGATGTGCAGCGCCTCGGACATTTCACTGCGGTGATCGGAAATGTTTGGCAGCACGCAGATGCCGCTGGTGAAAATCGGCTCGAAGACGAAGGAATGACCGCTCTTGCTGTCGTGTTCGTCCATTGGCTTGGTGTCGAACGTCTTGTTCATGTACGAGTACTGCTGGGCCAGGCCGAACTCCGAAGCCATGCCCGAACCGGTCCCGCCGCCAGCGCTGAAGATCGAGAAGTACAGGCGCGACTGGTTGGCCTTGATGCCGCAGCTGTCGATCAGGTACGAGTGGATCATTTTCCAGTCGGGGCTGGAGAAGCGCTGGGTGTCCTTGTTCAGGATGATCTTCGCCAGGTACTGGCCGAGGATCGGCGCGTTACCGGCACCACCGGCGTGGACTTCGGAGAGGTCCATGATTTTCATCTTGCTGTAGTCGCGCAAGAACCCGCTTTTTTCGCCCTTGCGGGAAAAACGGATACGCCCGGCGATGTCTTTGTCCAGGTCGCCGAGCATGACCAGCGGTTCCACCAGGAATACCGGTTTGCTGGCCTTGCTGGTGCCCAGGCGCAGGTTGCGCATCCACTGCGCGGGGCGATAGCCCTTGTCACCGTAGTGTTTGTCTTCGGCGTTGAATTCGTTGAGGTAGAACTTGCGCGCGTTGTAGACCAGTTCCGCCACGTCCAGGGCGATGTTGGAGCCGCAGCGCCCAAGGCCGATCAGGCACACCGAGGGGAATTCCTGCTGGCCACGTTCGCTCTCGTCATCCACCAGGTGCGGCGGGCGGGGGAATACGGCATCACGCAGGCCATCGAGGTTGTCGAGGATGCGGTCGGTGTTGGTCTCGGTGAAATACAGATATTGCTGGGTCGCCAGGGATCGCGAGCTGCTCGACAGCGCCGAGGCGTCCGCGCCGTTGGCGGCCGGGCTCAGGGTCAGATCGGAAACCGCAGTGGCTGTTTTTTTGGAGGTCATTGTGCGCCGTATGCCTGACTGGTCGGTTCGACGATCTGGTCATCGAACCATCGCGGATGGGAGCTCGCGTCTTTTGATCGCGCGAAGGTCGGCCCAAGCGTTCCAGGCCATGCCTTGGCGCCGCTCGGGGGAATCTTTTTCCTGATTATCTGGATCGGCATCTGTAGGACGATCTTTAATCAAGAAGGGGCAGAATGATGGCATTTCCTACAGAAAAATGACCGTCGTCACGAATGCGCCATTCACCATGGTCGGGTATCAGCCGCGCGAATGATTGAAGACAGCGCGCACGCTGCTGTCTAGATTGCAGGCTCCGGGCTCGGATGCCTCGCCCAACAATAAGAAGAGACGGACCCATGCAGAACTCGACCCAAGCGGCGAATGCCTGGCGCATTCTGTTCCTGCTGTTCCTGGCCAACCTGTTCAACTTTTTCGACCGCACCATCCCGGCGATCATCATCGAGCCGATCCGCATGGAGTGGAGCCTCAGCGACTTCCAGATCGGCATCATCGGTACCGCCTTCACCATCGTCTATGCCATCGCCGGCCTGCCGTTGGGGCGCATGGCCGATACTGGTTCGCGCAGCAAACTGATGGGCTGGGGCCTGGCGACCTGGAGCGGGCTGACGGCGGTAAACGGCCTGGTGGGCAGTTTCTGGGCGTTCCTGGTGGTGCGCATGGGCGTGGGCATCGGTGAAGCCAGTTATGCGCCGGCGGCCAACTCGTTGATCGGCGATCTGTTCCCGGCGCACCGTCGGGCGCGGGCGATGGGCATTTTCATGCTGGGGCTGCCGCTGGGCCTGCTGCTGGCGTTCTTTACCATTGGCGCGATGGTCAAGGCGTTCGACAGCTGGCGCGCGCCGTTCTTCATTGCCGCGGTGCCGGGCCTGGTGCTGGCGGTGTTCATGTTTTTCATCAAGGAACCCAAACGCGGCGCGGCGGAAACCGTGGCGGTGTCCCAGGAAAAGGTCGACAAGCCGATTCGCCGGGTGCTGGCGATTCCGACCTTTCTCTGGCTGATCCTGGCGGGGCTGTGCTTCAACTTCGCCACCTATGCCTGCAACTCCTTCCTGGTGCCGATGCTACAGCGCTATTTCGGGATGCCGCTGCACGAGGCGGCCGTGGCGACTGGGATCATGGTCGGCGTGACCGGGTTGTTCGGGTTGACCCTCGGCGGCTGGGTGGCCGACAAGATTCACCAGCGCGTGCCCAACGGCCGGCTGCTGTTCGCGGCGTTCAGCCTGGCGATTTCCACGGTGACCACCGCTTGGGCCCTGCATGCCGGGCGCATCGAAATCGGCATCTTTGTCGCCGTGTTCAGCGTCGGCTGGCTGTTTGCCTATAACTTCTACACCTGCGTCTACACCGCGATCCAGGACGTGGTGGAGCCGCGCCTGCGGGCCACGGCGATGGCGTTGTATTTTGCCGGGCTGTATCTGCTCGGCGGTGGCCTGGGGCCGGTGGTGGTCGGCGGCTTGTCGGATTACTTCGCCCGCACGGCCATGGCGGCCGCAGGCGCCCCGCAGATGACCGAAGCGTTCAAGGCGATCGGCCTGCATGACGCGATGTACCTGATCCCGGTGGCGCTGCTGTTGACCATGGTGTTCCTGTTCCTGGCCTCTCGCTGCTTCGTGCGCGATGCCACGCGGATGAAGGAAGGAATGAGCGCGGTGGTGGTGCCGGGTGGGGTGGCGGCGACAGCTTGAGACAAACCTGCAGGGGAGCGCGCTTTTGTGGCGAGGGAGCTTGCTCCCGCTGGGCCGCGAAGCGGCCCCAGAATTTCCCCTGCCCACTCAGGATTTTAGGCCTGCTGCGCAGTCCAGCGGGAGCAAGCTCCCTCGCCACAGGGTTCAGCGCCATCCGCACTAGCGAGTTTTTTCTTCACGCCCGCGCAACAGGCAGTCGGGCATCGCCACGGCAGCCGCCAACCCCAGCAACGACACCGCCGCGCTGATCATCAGCAAATGCCGGAACGTCCCTTGCAGTTCCTCGCGCAAGGCATCCCGTGCCGCGCCCGGCGCGGCGTTCAGGCCGTCGAGCAGCACGTTGCCGGAATGCCCTTCGCCGATCACTGACGAACCGGCGAGCTGGGCGAAACCTGAATCCTGCAACAGCGCCAGCAGCAGCGCCGACATCAATGCCACGCCGACCGCGCCGCCCAATGAGCGGAACAGGTTGGTGGTGCTGGTGGCCACGCCGATGTCCTGTTGCCGCACCGAGTTCTGCGAACCCACCAGCGAGGTGGGAAATTGCATGCCGGACGCGATGCCGCCAAGCAGCATGAACAGGCTGCTGAGCCAGAATGCCGCGGGCGGGGTGAAGGCCATGCCGAGGATGGCGAACGGGAAGAGCAGGGCGCCACTGAGGATCATCGGTTTGTAGCGACCGCTGATCGAGGTGCGCCGTCCGGCGAAATAGGCGCCCATCGGCAGGCCCATCGCCAGTGGCAGCAGATGCAGCGCGGCACTGTCGGCCCCGGCGCCGGTCACGCTCTGGAAGCGCAACGGCACCAGCACCGTCAGCGAGATCGCCTGGAAACTGGTGAAGAACACCGTGCACCAGCACAACACCGCGCTGCGGTTGACGAACAGGTGCATGGGCAGCAACGGCTCGCGGGCGCGGCGCTCATGCCAGGCGAATACCCCCAGCACGACCACGGCGCCACCGAGCAGCCCGAGCACTTCGCGGCTGTGCCAGGCGTGACCCTGGCCGATCTGAGTAATGCCCAGCAGCAGCGCAGTGAGGCCGATGATCAGCAACACGGTGCCCAAATAGTCGATGATCGGCGTGCGTTGCGGTACCGGCAGCCCCACCAGTGTGCGCCGGGCCACCAGCCAGGCGCCCAGGCCCAGCGGCAAATTGATCCAGAACACCCAGCGCCAGGACAGGTATTCGGTCATGTAGCCGCCCAGCACCGGCCCGGCGACACTGGCCACCGCATACATGCTGCTGAAGTAACCCTGGTAACGGCCACGTTCCCTGGGCGGGATGATGTCGCCGATGATCGCCTGGCTCACGGAGATCATCCCGCCAGCGCCGATGCCCTGGAAAATCCGCGCCAGTACCAGTTGTTGCATGTCTTGCGCCAGGCCGCAGAACAGCGAGGCGAGCGTGAACAGGCCCATGCCGAACAGCATCAATGGCCGCCTGCCGTACAGGTCGCCCAGCTTGCCGTAGATCGGCACCGCAACGGTCATCGCGACCATGTAGCCGGAGATCACCCAGGCCAGCAGGCTGACATCCATGAATTGCGCGGAGATGGCCGGCATCGAGACGGCGACGATGGTCTGGTCCAACGCACCGAGGAAAATCGCCAGCATCAGCGCCACCAGCACGCTGCGGATGGCGGGTTGCGGGGCTTGAGGCGTATCGAGCTGATTCAAGGCTGGACCTGCGGGCATCGCGCCGGGGAGGCGAATGGACGGGAGCCCGCAGTTTAAATCGATAGTTGGCTATTCGATAGCCTCGTAAGGAAGGCCGACGTAATTTTCCGCGATGGTTTTTCGACCGGCCTCGGAGTCGACGAAATACTCCAGCTCCGCTTCGCTGATGCGCTGGTTGAACGCGTCGTCGTCGAAGCGATGCAGCATCGACGTCATCCACCAGGAGAACCGTTCGGCCTTCCAGACCCGGCGCAGGCAAATGGCCGAATAGCGTTCCAGCAGATCCACCCGGCCGTCGCGATAGACCTTGAGCAAGATGTTAAACAACGTACTGACGTCGCTGGCGGCCAGGTTCAGCCCCTTGGCACCGGTGGGCGGGACGATGTGGGCGGCGTCGCCGACCAAAAACATCCGCCCGTACTGCATCGGTTCGACGACGAAACTGCGCAGCGGCGCGATGCTTTTTTCGATGGAGGGGCCGGTCACCAGCGCTTCGGCCAGGTCGGCGGGCAGGCGGTTTTTCAGCTCGCTCCAGAAACGCTCGTCCGGCCAGTCGGCTATTTGTTCCTCGGCGGGCACTTGCAGGTAATAACGGGTGCGGGTCCGCGAGCGCATGCTGCACAGGGCAAAGCCGCGCTCATGGCGGGCGTAGACCAGTTCCTCGTGGACCGGCGGGGTGTCGGCCAGGATGCCGAGCCAGCCGAACGGGTAGACGCGCTCGAAGACCTTGAGTTTTTCCGCCGGGATCGATTGCCGCGCGACGCCGTGGAAGCCGTCGCAGCCGGCGACGTAATCGCAGTCCAGGCGCCAGGTTTCGCCTGCGTGTTCGAAGGTCACGAAGGGCTGGTCGGTCTGCAGGTCGTGGGGTTGGGCGTTGTCGACTTGATACAGGGTCTGCGCGCCGGATGCCTGGCGGGCAGCCATCAAGTCGCGGGTGACTTCGGTCTGGCCGTAGACCATGACGTTCTGGCCGCCGGTCAGTTCCTTCAGGTCGATGTGCACGCGCCGGCCATTGAGGACCAGCTCGAAACCATCGTGAGGCAGGCCTTCGGCGTCCATGCGCTGGCCGACCCCGGCCTGGCGCAGCAACTGCACCATGCCTTGCTCAAGCACCCCGGCGCGGATGCGGCTGAGGACGTAGTCGGGTGTCTGGCGTTCCAGGATCAGCGTGTCGATGCCGGCGTTGTGCAACAACTGGCCGAGCAGCAGTCCAGAGGGGCCGGCGCCGATAATGGCGACTTGGGTCTTGAGGGTTTTCATTGTTGTTATGACTCGCAAGAGCACGCGACCAGGGTCGGTGTTTATTATTAGTAATCCTGGCCTGCATTTTTCGCTTGCGAACCTGTCAATTGAAGGGGAAAACTGCGCTGAAACCTGTACTTTCTGCCAATCGGTGCGATTACCGCCCGTAACCCGAGGCCAACCCTCGTATGAAAAAAACCGAGCTGCCTTCGATACCGGTGTTCAAGCTCTATGGCGAGAGCCAGGATTGGCCGACGCCGGACCTGCTGCATTGCGAAACCATCTCCACGCGCAGCAGCGAACATCAGTGGGAAATCAAACCCCATCGGCATGCGGACCTGTGTCAGTTGCTGTTTGTCTACAAGGGCCAGGCCGAGCTGGAAATAGAAGGCCAGCGCACCCGGCTCGACGAGCCGGCCGTGCAGATCCTGCCGCCCTTGTCAGTGCATGGCTTTCGCTTTTCCGAGGATGTGCAAGGTTACGTGGTTACCCTGGCGGCGCCGCTGGTGACGCATCTGCAAGGGCAGCTCGGGCATTCGGTGAATGTCCTGGCCCAGGCCGAAGCCTACCCGGCCGGTGAAAACGCCGACTACCTCAACAGCCTGTTCAGTGCCTTGCAGGCGGAATATGTTGGCCACGAACCGGCCCGGGAAATGCTGATGCATGCATTGGTCAGCGTGATCATGGTCTGGGTCAGTCGTCAGGTAATGGACAGGCGTACCTCGTCGCAGCGTCCGCAACGGGCCCGGGAATACCTCAACGGGTTCATCCAGCTGGTCGAGGAAACCTATCGCCAGCACGTCAAGGTCGAAGACCTCGCCCATCGCCTGGGCATCTCGGTATCGCACCTCAACGGCACCTGTCGGGAACTGGCCGGGCAACCGGCGTTGCAGATCATGCACGAGCGCCAGTTGCTGGAGGCCAAGCGGCTGCTGACCTACACCGGCATGACCATCTACGAGATCTCCGAGCTGCTCGGTTTTTCCGACCCGACCAACTTCACCCGGCTGTTTCGCCGGCGTGTCGGCATTTCGCCCAAGGCCTTCCGCGACCGGCTCAAGACCGATCAGCCGGACGACTGAAACCACTTCAGCGCAGAGCGTTCAGGGATGCGTTGTGCGGTATGCAGCGTTCGAAGTTGCAGCTGGCGTATTCACGGGGCAACTGCCTGGCCTGTTCGACCCGATAAGCCGCAGTGCCATACAGCGCTAGCGTGGCCGTGCAGGTGACAAAAATGGCGAGGCGTCTTCTTGTTTTGATGTTCATGGCGATGACCTCTGAACGAATACCCGGGGGTACTGTTTTGAGCATAGGTCAGCCATGGCGAGTTGCCAGTCGGGCGGGTTTTGTGTGTGGCTCGATATTCAGGCCACTGATGGATTTCCTGTGGGAG
>NZ_JBHFJB010000090.1:38443-58004 GCF_057334555.1 Pseudomonas sp. AGC41 | reverse complement strand
GTTCCTGTTGTGGAAGGCGACCACCGAGATCCATCACAGCATGGACCCGGCGCCGAACGATCCCAAGTCGGCCACGTCTGGCGTGACCCTCGGGTTTGCTGCTGCGATCGGTCAGATTCTGATGCTCGACCTGGTGTTTTCCATTGACAGCATCATTACCGCGGTGGGCATGACCGAACACTTGCCGATCATGATCATCGCCGTGGTGGTTTCGGTACTGGTGATGCTGCTGGCCGCCGAGCCGTTGGCGAAGTTCATCAATGACAACCCCACCGTGGTCATGTTGGCCCTGGGCTTCCTGATCATGATCGGCATGACCCTGATCGCCGAAGGTTTCGGTGCCCATGTGCCCAAGGGCTACATCTACGCGGCCATGGCCTTCTCGGCGGCGATCGAGGTGCTGAACATGTTGTCCCGACGCGCCAGGGAGAAAGCGCTCGTCGACAAAGCCTGATACCAGGCAGACAAAAGCCGCCCGGGTCCAAGCCCCGGGCGGCTTTTTTGTGTGCGGCGATAACGTCAGTGTGCGGTGGCGTGGCGCCTGGCGGGTTTGGAGGGCCGTTTCGCTTGAGGGGGAGGTGCGTGGTGATGCCGCCGGGCGATCCGCAGTACGCCCCACAACATGGCCGTCGCTACGCTCAGCCAGCCAAATATCAGCATCAGAATAGTCGTCGTCAGGCTCATCTGTGCCTCCTTCAGCCCGGACTCGGGCAATGCACTCATTACAATGGACAGTCTAGTCGCTCGAGTGTTACGAGCAGTCGATCGCCGGCGGTGGCGACGGATCGGTTCGTTCTATCGCGGTTGTGAAACTCTTGCTTGTGGCTATACCCGGGCGGGCGCGCACTCTATGATCGTCGGCCCAAGCCCGGCCCGGATGCCGGGTCTGCCTGAACAAGAGAGTCATTAATGGTGCCGGTAATTTCATCTTTTCGATCACTGGTAGTGGCACTGACCTGCGCCGCCGTCCTGGCGGGGTGCGCGGGGGGTCTGTCACCGCAGATAAAGCGTCTGCCCGAGCGGGTCGAGCTCAACAGCGTGCCGTTCTTTCGCGGCGAGATGTATCAGGGCGCGCCGCAATCGTTGGCGGCCCTGCTGACCCTGCAAGGGACGGTCATCACGCCCGGGTTGCTGGAAAAACCGTTACACCTGCCCGGAGGCGAGGCGCGTTTGCAGCAAAGTCTGCAAACCCTGGCGCGTGAATATGGGCTGGTGGTCTATCCCCTCGACAATGAACTCGCGGCATTGCTTGAACAGGTGGCGGCGGGTTATCCCGTGCTGTTGCGCTACACCGAGGGTTCGGCGTTCTGGTCCGGGCCGCGCTACGCGATCCTGGCTGGCTACAACCGACAAAAACGTACCGTGCTGCTGCGGTCGGGGATGAACCGGCGGTCGTTGATGAGTTTCGATGCATTCGAATCGGCGTTCAAGGACGCGGGCGGTTGGGCGGTGTTGATACAGCAACCCACGCAACTTCCGGCCAACGTTGACTCCCAGCGCTGGTTGAAGGCCGCCGACGAGTTGGTCGGGGCAGGGCAGGAGCAGGCCGCCGCGCGTGCCACCAAGGCGTTGGGCTCCGCACGCTGAGTCGCGTTCCCGTTCGTCAGCTCTCGGGCACGACCTCGCATGCCTTGGGTTCTTAACGTCAGGGCCTGGAATCTCCGGGCCATGATTCAAGGAGGCAACCATGGCACAGTCGAAAACACCTTCAGGGCCGCATTCTTCCGAGCATTCATCCGGTGATGATGACTTGGGATTCGATCCGGACTCGCCGGATCTCGACGATCCGCAAGTGGACCCGGTAGGGCCGGCCAAGGCGCCCCGGGACGAGGAGGATGAGGAACCGCCTTCTTCGAGAGCCTATGACCCACTGGGTAACCTTAAGCCCTGACGAAAATAGCCCCGACGAGTCGGGGCTATCTGTTTGCGGCACGTCGAATTATTTTGACGCTTCTACCACGCCACTCTGGCGGCTCTTAAGGTTTTTCGCGGCTTTGTATTGCAAGGCCACGGCCGGGACACTGGCGCTTTTGCCTGTCTCGACCCAGCTGCGAATACGGCTGGCATCGGCAAAATGAGTGTACTTGCCGAACGCGTCGAGAATCACCAGCGCCATCGGACGATTACCCATTTTTGTCACCAGCACCAGGCAATGACCGGCCTGGTTGGTGAAGCCAGTCTTGGTCAACTGAATGTCCCAGTGGGCCTTGTGGACCAGATGATCGGTGTTGCGAAAGCCCAGGCTGTAGGCCGGCTTGCGGAACGTCACGGTCTTTTCCTTGGTGGTACTCAATTCGCTCAGCAATGGATATTTGCGAGCGGCGATCAACAGCTTGGTCAGGTCCCGGGCGGTCGAGACGTTGTGAATGGACAGGCCGGTGGGCTCGACATAATGTGTGCTGGACATGCCCAGCGCCTTGGCCTTGGCGTTCATCGCCGCAATGAACGCCGCGTAGCCGCCCGGATAATGATGGGCGAGGCTGGCGGCGGCGCGGTTCTCCGACGACATCAGGGCGATCAGCAGCGTATCCCGGCGTGACAGTTCGCTGTTGAGTTTGACCCGGGAAAACACACCTTTCATTTCCGGCGTGTTGGCGATGGTCATGGAGATGTATTCGTCCAGGTTCTGCCTTGCGTCCAGCACGATCAGGCCGGTCATCAATTTGGTCACCGATGCGATCGGTACCACGACGTCCGGATTGCTCGAATAGACCACCTTGTCCGTCTGCAGGTCCAGCAAGATTGCACTGCCGGAGGCGACCTGCAGTTTTGAAGTGTCTCGTGGCGGAGCAATGGTCTCCTGCGCGCTGGTGTTTTGCGTGATAAAAGTGCCCGTGAACAGGAAAAACAGGCTGAGGATCGAAAGACGGATTTTCACGCGAGTAGACTCGATGGATTGAAGGTGCTGTGGAGCAGCGGCTTGTTGAAAAAGCGCCGCATTTTAGGAGTATGGGCGACGCCAGCGCTATATGCCTGTGCCGTCGGGGCGCATCAATAAATAAAGTTTAATGAAGGCGATTCTGGCGAATCGGATCTGAAAAATTTGTAAATTGGCAGATTCGGGGGCGCGCTGCCCGGGCCAGTGTCCACCGATCAGGGATCAGGTGACAAATACTGTGGGAGCGAGCCTGCTCGCGATAGCGGTGTCTCTGCCAGCATCGATGTTGGCTGATCCCAAGCTATCGCGAGCAGGCTCGCTCCCACAGGGTTTGTGGCTGAGTTGAAACGGCGAATCAGCTATGCAGCGTCTCGGCCGCATAAAGGGTGTTTTCCAGCAGGCAGGCCCGGGTCATCGGTCCTACGCCGCCGGGTACCGGCGTGATCCAGCCGGCGCGGGGCAGGGCGGTCTCGTAGACCACATCGCCCACCAGCTTGCCGTCGTCCTGGCGGTTGATGCCGACGTCGATGACGATGGCGCCTTCCTTGATCCATTCACCTTTGACCAGGCCCGGCTTGCCGGCGGCCACCACCACCAGGTCGGCCCGGCCGACGTGGCCCGCCAGGTCCTTGGTGAAGCGATGGGTCACGGTGACGGTACAGCCAGCGAGCAGCAATTCCATGGCCATCGGCCGGCCAACGATGTTGGAGGCGCCCACGACCACGGCATCGAGCCCGTACAGATCCACGCCAGTGCTTTCCAGCAAGGTCATGATGCCCTTGGGCGTGCACGGGCGCAGCAATGGGATGCGTTGGGCGAGGCGACCGACGTTATAAGGATGGAAACCGTCGACGTCCTTGTCCGGGCGGATACGCTCCAGCAGTTTGGAGGCGTCAAGGTGTTCGGGCAGCGGTAGCTGGAGCAGCACGCCATCGATGTTCGGATCGTCATTGAGGCGGTCGATCAGATCGGCCAGCGCTTGCTGAGTGGTTTCGGAAGGCAGGTCGTAGGCCTGGGAAAGGAAGCCGACCTCTTCACAGTCTTTACGCTTGTGCGAGACATAAACCTGAGAGGCAGGATCGCTGCCGACCAGGATCACCGCAAGGCCGGGCGTGCGCAGGCCTTGCTGGCGGCGCTCGGTGACTCGTTGGGCGATCTGCTGGCGCAGGCTGGCGGCGATCGATTTGCCGTCGATAAGTTGTGCAGTCATTGCGCGTGGTTAACCATCGAGAGGGGAAAAAAAGAGAACGCATTCTCGCATGCCGAGGCGTGAGGGCAAAGGCGCTTGGTCTGCAAATTCCCCTAAGCCCTTTAATTAAATGAATTTTTTTTAAAAAAGAGTTGACGACCTATCGGGCCGTCTATAACATTCGTCGCACTTGTCGGGCACAGCCTAGCACTGGTTAAGAAGGTTGAGCGGAGTTGGTAGTTTAAACTCGGCAAAACTGAAAGCACTTAGTTTGTAATCGTCCAAGAATACAGATTAAAAAGGCGCCCGTAGCTCAGCTGGATAGAGCATCCGCCTTCTAAGCGGATGGTCGCAGGTTCGAGTCCTGCCGGGTGCGCCAATTAGGCAGCTTTGGCACAAGTAACGTTACAAGGCAATATGGTGGGCGTAGCTCAGTTGGTAGAGCACGGGATTGTGACTCCCGTTGTCGTGGGTTCGATCCCCATCGTCCACCCCATATTCTAGAAAGGCGCCAGATCTAAAAATCTGGCGCCTTTGCTTTAAAAGCTTGATACGCGGATGTGGTGGAATTGGTAGACACACTGGATTTAGGTTCCAGCGCCGCAAGGTGTGAGAGTTCGAGTCTCTCCGTCCGCACCATACAAGTCGCTATTTAATTAGCAGAGAACGGCGCAGAACCTGAGAAGGGGCTGCGCCGTTTTTGTTTTCGGTGGTTACGTGTCCGCGTCGGTCTGGCGCGGGCGCTCGGTGGCTGTTTCCTCGCGATTTTGTTTCGCGATGATACTCGGCATGCCCGTCGGTCTTTTTATAGAGGGCCGTACGCCAGGTGCGCGGTTGCGGTGCTTCTATATAGGAAGGTGCTGCGCAGAGCCTTGGCGGTGATCGACTGTATTAGCAAACCGGGCGGGGCATGAACCATGGCCCTGCTTATAAATTCGGCGTCTGTTTCCTGCGTGTTTTCAGTAGGGTGACTTCTTGAGTTTGACCTACTAGAATGCATGCCCTTGATTCTGGGGTCGGAAACGCCCGGCCAACGTCTGTGCAACGAGGAATATCCATGCAAGTTTCTGTTGAAAATACTTCTGCTCTTGAGCGCCGCATGAGCATCACCGTGCCAGCTGAGCGTATCGAGACTCAGGTCAACAAGCGTCTGCAGCAGACTGCCCAAAAGGCCAAAATCCCAGGTTTCCGCCCAGGCAAAGTGCCAATGAGCGTGATCCGTCAGCGTTACGAAGCTGATGCGCGCCAGGAAGCTGTGGGCGACGTGATCCAGTCCTCGTTCTACGAAGCGGTGGTCGAGCAGAAGCTGAATCCGGCTGGCGCTCCTTCCGTCGAGCCTAAAGTGCTGGAAAAAGGCAAGGATCTGGAATTCGTCGCGACGTTCGAAGTGTTCCCGGAGTTCACCGTAGCCGGTTTCGAATCCATTGCCGTCGAGCGCCTGAGCGCTGACGTTTCGGATGCCGACCTGGACAAGATGCTCGACATCCTGCGCAAGCAGAACACTCGTTTCGAAGCCACTGATCGTGCCGCCCAGAACGAAGACCAGCTGAACATCGATTTCGTCGGCAAGGTCGACGGTGAAGTGTTCGCCGGCGGTTCCGCCAAGGCTACCCAGCTGGTGCTGGGCTCCGGTCGCATGATCCCGGGCTTCGAAGACGGCCTGGTTGGCGCCAAGGCTGGCGAAGAGCGCGTTCTGAACGTGACCTTCCCAGAGGATTATCAGAACCTGGACCTGGCCGGCAAAGCCGCCGAGTTCACCGTGACCGTCAACAGCGTTTCCGAGCCTAAGCTGCCTGAGCTGAACGAACAGTTCTTCGCCCAGTTCGGTATCAAGGAAACCGGTCTGGAAGGTTTCCGCGCCGAAGTTCGCAAGAACATGGAACGCGAGCTGCGTCAGGCCATCAAGTCCAAGGTCAAGAACCAGGTCATGGACGGTTTGCTGGCCTCCAACCCGATCGAAGTGCCGAAGGCTCTGCTGGACAACGAAGTGAACCGTCTGCGCGTGCAGGCCGTTCAGCAGTTCGGTGGCAACATCAAGCCTGACCAACTGCCGGCCGAACTGTTTGAAGAGCAAGCCAAGCGCCGCGTGGTGCTGGGCCTGATCGTCGCCGAAGTGGTCAAGCAGTTCGAACTCAAGCCTGACGAAACCCGCGTTCGCGAGCTGATCCAGGAAATGGCCTCGGCTTACCAAGAGCCTGAGCAGGTAGTGTCCTGGTACTACAAGAACGAGCAGCAGCTGAACGAAGTCCGTTCGGTTGTGCTGGAAGAGCAAGTTGTGGATACTGTTCTGCAGAAAGCTAGCGTGACCGACAAAGCGGTCTCTTACGAAGAAGCGGTCAAGCCGGTGGAAGCTCCACAAGCCGATTGATGGTTCTGCGGTAAGAAATACACACCATAAGCCAGCCTTCGCGCTGGCTTATGCGTATTCAAGACATAACTATTTGGGAGTGACTGCGAGACATGTCCCGCAATTCTTTTTATCAGCAGAGCTCTGACATCCAGGCCGCAGGCGGCCTGGTCCCTATGGTTATCGAGCAGTCCGCCCGTGGCGAACGTGCCTATGACATCTATTCGCGTCTGCTCAAGGAACGAGTGATCTTTTTGGTAGGTCCGGTAGAGGACTACATGGCCAACCTGATCTGCGCACAACTGTTGTTCCTTGAAGCTGAAAACCCGGACAAGGACATCCATCTCTATATCAACTCCCCGGGCGGTTCGGTGACGGCGGGCATGTCGATCTACGACACCATGCAGTTCATCAAGCCTAACGTTTCGACGACCTGCATCGGTCAGGCGTGCAGCATGGGTGCGTTTTTGCTGACCGCCGGTGCTCAAGGCAAGCGTTACTGCCTGCCGAATTCCCGCGTGATGATTCACCAGCCGCTGGGCGGTTTCCAAGGCCAGGCATCCGATATCGAAATCCATGCCAAGGAAATCCTCTTCATCCGCGAGCGCCTCAACACCTTGATGGCCAAGCACAGCGGGCGCACGCTTGAAGAAATCGAGCGCGATACCAATCGCGACAATTTCATGAGCGCTGAAGCCGCACGTGAATATGGTCTGATTGATGAAGTGATCAGCCAGCGCCCCGCTTAAAATAAGCAGCTCAAAATGAGGTTGATCGGCAGGTCCGATCATCTGCGGGCTTGAAAAAGCCCGCAATTGCCTTCATCTTGTGTTGCAAGCCTATCGGATTTGGATCGATCGAATGACTGACACCCGCAACGGCGAGGACAACGGCAAACTGCTCTATTGCTCCTTCTGTGGCAAAAGCCAGCATGAAGTACGCAAATTGATTGCCGGCCCCTCGGTCTTCATTTGCGACGAGTGCGTCGACCTGTGCAATGACATCATCCGCGAGGAGGTGCAGGAAGCCCAGGCCGAAAGCAGCGCCCATAAGTTGCCTTCGCCCAAAGAAATCAGCGGCATCCTTGACCAGTATGTAATCGGTCAGGAGCGTGCGAAAAAGGTACTGGCCGTAGCGGTGTACAACCACTACAAGCGCCTGAACCAGCGTGACAAGAAGAATGACGAAGTCGAACTCGGCAAGAGCAACATCCTGCTGATCGGCCCGACAGGCTCGGGTAAGACCCTGCTTGCCGAAACCCTGGCCCGTTTGCTGAACGTTCCGTTCACCATCGCCGACGCAACCACCCTCACCGAGGCGGGTTATGTAGGTGAGGACGTCGAGAACATCATTCAGAAACTCCTGCAGAAGTGCGACTACGATGTGGAGAAGGCCCAGATGGGCATTGTCTACATCGACGAAATCGACAAGATTTCCCGCAAGTCCGATAACCCGTCCATCACCCGGGATGTTTCCGGCGAGGGCGTGCAGCAGGCCTTGCTCAAGTTGATCGAAGGCACGGTCGCTTCCGTTCCGCCCCAAGGCGGTCGCAAGCATCCGCAGCAGGAGTTCCTGCAGGTCGACACGCGTAACATCCTGTTCATCTGCGGTGGTGCGTTCTCCGGCCTGGAAAAGGTCATCCAGAACCGTTCCACCCGTGGCGGCATCGGCTTCAACGCCGAGGTTCGAAGCAAGGAAGAGGGCAAGAAGGTCGGTGAATCCCTGCGTGAAGTCGAACCTGACGATCTGGTCAAGTTCGGCTTGATTCCGGAATTCGTCGGTCGTCTGCCGGTCCTGGCGACGCTGGACGAGCTGGATGAAGCTGCGTTGATGCAGATTCTGACCGAGCCGAAAAATGCGCTGACCAAGCAATATGCCAAGCTGTTCGAAATGGAAGGGGTAGATCTCGAATTCCGTTCCGACGCGCTGAAGTCCGTCGCCAAGCGTGCACTGGAGCGTAAAACCGGTGCCCGTGGGTTGCGCTCGATTCTCGAAGGCGTATTGCTCGACACGATGTACGAAATCCCCTCGCAGTCCGAGGTGAGTAAAGTCGTCATCGACGAAAGCGTCATAGAAGGCAAGTCCAAGCCACTGTATATCTACGAAAACAGTGAGCCGGCTGCCAAGGCTGCGCCGGACGCATAAGTGTCCCGCTGTCGGAATAAAGGAGGGGCCTTCGGGCCCCTTTGCTATTAGCGCGTTTTAGACGTGTCTTAGCGCTTGTTTTTTTTGAAGGCTGCCCCCATCTTGGTTTCAAGCTTACTTCCATCTGTTCACGGCCTTACGGCCGCCGTAGAGGCGAAATCATGAAGACAACCATCGAATTGCCTCTCCTGCCATTGCGCGATGTCGTGGTATATCCGCACATGGTTATCCCACTGTTCGTGGGGCGCGAGAAGTCCATCGAAGCCCTCGAGGCCGCGATGACGGGTGATAAGCAGATTCTTCTGATCGCTCAGAGAAACCCTGCCGACGATGATCCCGGTGAAGACGCACTTTATCGCGTAGGTACGATTGCAACGGTCCTGCAACTGCTCAAGCTCCCTGACGGTACCGTGAAGGTGCTGGTCGAGGGCGAACAGCGCGGGGCGGTCGAGCGTTTCAGCGAAGTGGACGGGCATTGCCGTGCCGAGGTGTCGCTGATCGACGAGGTCGAAGCGCCGGAGCGTGAGTCGGAGGTGTTTGTCCGTAGCCTGCTGTCGCAGTTCGAACAGTATGTGCAGTTGGGCAAGAAGGTGCCTGCCGAGGTCCTGTCGTCGCTCAACAGCATCGACGAGCCGGGACGCCTGGTCGATACGATGGCGGCCCACATGGCCCTCAAGATCGAGCAGAAGCAGGAAATCCTTGAGATTATTGAGTTGTCGGCGCGTGTCGAGCACGTCCTGGCATTGCTCGACGGCGAAATCGACCTGCTGCAGGTTGAAAAACGCATTCGTGGTCGCGTCAAGAAACAGATGGAGCGCAGTCAGCGTGAGTACTATCTGAATGAGCAGATGAAGGCCATTCAGAAAGAGCTCGGCGATGGCGACGAAGGTCACAACGAAATCGAAGAGCTGAAAAAACGCATCGATGCCGCTGGCCTGCCAAAGGATGCGCTTGCCAAGGCCCAGGCCGAGCTGAACAAGCTCAAGCAGATGTCGCCGATGTCTGCCGAAGCCACCGTGGTGCGTTCCTACATCGACTGGCTTGTCCAGGTGCCGTGGAAAGCCCAGAGCAAGGTGCGCCTGGACCTGGCGCGGGCCGAGGACATCCTCGACGCCGACCATTACGGCCTGGAGGAGGTCAAGGAGCGCATCCTTGAATACCTCGCCGTGCAGAAACGCGTGAAGAAAATCCGTGGCCCGGTCCTGTGCCTGGTGGGTCCTCCAGGTGTGGGCAAAACATCCCTGGCGGAATCGATCGCCCATGCCACCAACCGTAAATTTGTGCGCATGGCGCTTGGCGGCGTGCGTGACGAGGCGGAAATTCGTGGTCATCGCCGCACGTACATCGGTTCCATGCCAGGAAGATTGATTCAAAAGATGACGAAGGTGGGTGTACGCAACCCGCTGTTCCTTTTGGATGAAATCGACAAGATGGGCAGCGATATGCGCGGTGATCCTGCGTCTGCGTTGCTTGAGGTGCTCGATCCCGAGCAGAATCACAATTTCAACGATCACTATCTGGAAGTCGACTACGACCTCTCCGACGTGATGTTCCTGTGCACCTCCAACTCGATGAATATCCCGCCAGCGTTGCTGGACCGGATGGAGGTGATTCGTCTGCCGGGCTACACCGAAGACGAGAAGATCAACATCGCCGTCAAGTACCTTTCGCCCAAGCAGATCCAGGCCAACGGCCTGAAAAAGGGTGAGCTGGAATTCGACGAGGAGGCGATTCGCGACATCATCCGTTACTACACCCGTGAAGCCGGTGTGCGTGGTCTAGAGCGGCAGATTGCCAAGGTCTGCCGCAAGGCGGTCAAAGAACACGCGCTGGAAAAACGCTTCGCGGTCAAGGTGACATCCGACCTGCTGGAGCACTTCCTTGGTGTGCGCAAGTTCCGCTACGGACTCGCCGAGCAACAGGACCAGATCGGTCAGGTGACCGGCCTCGCGTGGACGCAGGTCGGCGGCGAGCTGCTGACCATCGAAGCCGCCGTGGTTCCGGGCAAGGGCCAGTTGATCAAGACCGGTTCCCTCGGCGACGTCATGGTGGAATCAATCACCGCGGCGCTGACAGTTGTGCGCAGCCGTGCTCGAAGCCTGGGTATTCCCTTGGATTTCCACGAGAAGCGCGACACACATATCCACATGCCGGAGGGGGCCACACCGAAGGATGGACCGAGCGCCGGCGTAGGCATGTGCACCGCCCTGGTTTCAGCGCTGACGGGCATTCCGGTGCGTGCGGATGTCGCCATGACCGGCGAAATCACTCTGCGCGGCCAGGTCCTGGCGATTGGTGGCTTGAAAGAAAAACTTCTCGCGGCGCACCGCGGCGGGATCAAGATCGTGATCATTCCGGAAGAGAATGTCCGTGATCTCAAGGAAATTCCCGACAACATCAAGCAGGATCTTCAGATCAAACCGGTTAAATGGATTGACGAAGTCCTGCAAATTGCGCTGCAATACGCGCCGGAGCCCTTGCCGGATGTGGCTCCGGAGATTGTCGCAAAGGAAGAAAAGCGAGAGTCTGACTCTAAGGAAAGAATTAGCACGCATTAATACGCATTTGCCTGGGGGGCTTCCTTGACAGTTTTTTAGAGCCCTTGTTATAAAGCGGCTCTTAAGTGTCTGCAGGCCATTCAGCACTCGTTTTTGCTTTCACCAAAAAAACTTAGAATCATCTCAAATAGATATAAGGGGACTTAGAGTGAACAAGTCGGAACTGATTGATGCTATCGCTGCATCCGCTGATATCCCGAAAGCTGCTGCTGGCCGTGCGCTGGACGCTGTAATCGAATCCGTCACTGGCGCTCTGAAGGCTGGCGACTCTGTTGTTCTGGTGGGTTTCGGTACGTTCTCCGTTACCGATCGTCCAGCTCGTGTTGGTCGCAACCCGCAGACTGGCAAGACGCTGCAAATCGCCGCTGCCAAAAAGCCGGGCTTCAAAGCTGGTAAAGCGCTGAAAGAAGCCGTCAACTAAGTTTATTGAGTTTATCCGGGTCGGGGTCATGCCTGGCTTGGCAGCGGAGCGGTAATACAGCCGGTAACAAGCGGGCTGTCACGCCAGGGCTCGCGGGTTCGAGCCCGGTCCGCTCCGCCAGTTACGAGAAGGCGCATCCTCGGATGCGCCTTTCTTCTATCCGGATTCTACCCACGCTCCACGGTTGCCTAATTTTGAAGTTCAACCGTTTCTGGGGGACGCATGCTGCAGAATATCAGGGACAATTCACAAGGCTGGATTGCCAAGACCATCATCGGGATCATCGTCGCATTGATGGCGTTGACCGGTTTCGAAGCTATTTTTCAAGCCACTACCAACAGCAATGACGCGGCCAAGGTCAACGGCGAAAAAATCAGCCAGAACGAGCTGAGCCAGGCGGTCGACATGCAACGCCGTCAGCTCATGCAACAGCTGGGCAAGGATTTCGATGCCTCTTTGCTGGACGAAAAAATGCTGCGTGACTCGGCGCTCAAAGGGCTGATCGATCGCAAGCTGTTGCTGCAAGGCGCACACGATGCGAAATTCGCTTTCTCCGAAGCCGCGCTGGACCAGGTAATCCTGCAGACGCCGGAATTCCAGGTCGACGGTAAATTCAGCCCGGAGCGTTTCGACCAGGTGATTCGCCAGTTGGGTTATGGCCGACTGCAGTTTCGCGAAATGCTGGCGCAGGAAATGCTCATTGGCCAATTGCGTGCCGGTCTCGCTGGCAGCGGCTTTGTCACCGATGCCCAGGTGTTGGCATTCGCCCGCCTGGAAAAACAGACCCGCGATTTCGCTACGCTCACCGTCAAGGCGGATCCGGCAGCCGTGAAGCTGACCGACGATGAGGTCAAGGCTTACTACGACCAGCACGCCAAGGAATTCATGACGCCTGATCAGGTCGTCATCGACTATCTGGAGTTGAAAAAGGCTTCGTTCTTCGATCAGGTCAGCGTCAAGGATGAAGACCTGCAAGCGGCCTACCAGAAAGAGATCGCCAATCTTTCCGAACAGCGTCGTGCTGCGCATATCCTGATCGAAGTGAACGACAAGGTCACCGAAGCCCAGGCCAAGGCCAAGATCGAGGAAATCCAGGCTCGACTGGCCAAAGGCGAGTCGTTTGAGGCGCTGGCGAAGGAATTTTCCCAGGATCCGGGCTCTGCCAACAACGGCGGCGATCTCGGTTATGCCGGTCCAGGCGTCTATGATCCGGAATTCGAAACGGCGCTGTATGCGTTGAACAAGGATCAGGTTTCGGCACCGGTGCGAACCGGTTTCGGTCTGCACCTGATCAAGCTGCTGGGTGTCGAAGCGCCTGAGGTTCCGAGCTTTGCGAGCCTGAAGGAAAAGCTGACGCGTGATCTGAAGACGCAGCAAGTGGAGCAGCGGTTCGTCGAGGCGACCAAGCAACTGGAGGACGCTTCGTTCGAGGCTTCCGACCTGGCTCAGCCAGCCCAGGACCTGAAGCTGACGGTCCATACGTCGGCACCTTTCGGTCGTGAAGGCGGCGAAGGGATCGCGGCCAATCGCGCCGTGGTCACTGCCGCGTTCAGCCCGGAAGTGCTGGAAGAGGGAGCCAACAGCACCGCCATCGAGCTGGACCCGGAAACCGTCGTGGTGCTGCGTGCCAAGGAGCATCGCAAGCCGCAACAGCTGCCGCTGGAAAGCGTGGCCGGGCCGATCCGCGCCCAATTGGCCAAGGAACATGCCAGCGCTGCCGCCAAGACCCAGGCCGACGAATTGATTGCCAGTCTGCGCGATGGCAAGACGGCACAGGACAAGCCGGTCAACGGTCAAGGCTGGAAAGTCGTCGAAGCGGCGACCCGCAGCCAGGAAGGTATCGACCCTGCGGTGCTGCAGGCGCTGTTCCGCATGTCCAAGCCTGAGTCGAAGGACAAGCCGACATTCGCCAGCGTGACCCTGCCTGACGGCGGCGTGACGGTCCTGCGCTTGAACGGCGTCAACGAAGGTGCTGCTCCGACCGAGGAAGAAAAGGCTGAGTACCGTCGGTACCTGGCGTCCCGTGTTGGCCAGCAGGACTTCGCGGCCTATCGCAAGCAATTGGAAAGCGAGGCAGACATCAAGCGCTTCTAAGGGCTCGATGCGTTGCCTGAAGACCCCGGCCAAAAGACCGGGGTCTTTTTGTATCTGTGTATTGCCACGACGGCGATGTTCGTCGATTCCTCCAAATTGCTTCTTTTTCCCGCTGGCATCCCCCCGTAGACTTGTAAGCCCTTTGAGACAAGATTACTCAAGCTGCCCGGCGGCGTTCTGTTGCACAATACGCCCCGGACTGTTTCCCTCAGGATGTTCAATGTTCAGATCATTTCGCATGCGCACCGTTGGGCTGGCGTTACTGCTGGTCGTCGCGACCGGTTGCTCTTCCAAGAAAGCGGCCATTTACGAGCACGAGAACTTCGATGATTCGGGCACGTTCTCGCGTACCTATCCGGTGACTGACGTGGCGACCTGTGAAGCAGGGCGTCGTGCGCTGCTGAGCCAGGGCTACATCATCACCAGCAGCGATCCGAAGCTGGTCAGCGGCCACAAGAGTTTCCAGCAGACCGGCGACACGCACATGGAGATCAGTTTCAACCTGGTCTGTGCCGAAGATGGTGGTCCTGGTCATCGCGCAACCATTTTTGCCAATGCGCTGCAGGACCGTTATGCCCTGAAGAAAACCAATAACTCCGCGAGCCTGGGCGTGGGTGTATTGGGGTCGGTGTCGATGCCGATAGGCTCGTCGGACGATTCGATGGTCAAGGTCGCCAGCGAAACCGTGTCCGCGGCCAAATTTTATGAGCGTTTCTTTGCGCTGGTGGAAGTGTTCCTGCCTCCTGAAGCAAAAAAATCCGCAGAGAACGTCGAGAAAGCAAAAGCCGAACTGGGCATTCCAGAGCCCAAGGCGGAGCCGGCTTCTCTGGTGCCTGCTGCAACTCCAGCGACGACACCGGCTCCCGCTGCGCCGGTTGAAGAGGCTGCTCCGGCACCTGTTGAAACCGCGCCGGCCGCTTCCGAGCCGGTCGCGCCGCCTGCCGAGCCTGCGCCGATCGCTCCCAGCGAGCCGGAGCCTTATGCGCCCTCATCGACAGAAAACATTACCCCGCCACCGCCGAGTTCCTTGCCGGCACCGACCGAGCCGATCCAGCCGCTCCCTGCACCCTGAGCGCGGTGGCAGGGCGGTAACGCCTTGCCACACCTGCGCTGATTAAATTCCCAATGCTGTGCTACGTTTAATTCATGAAGCCTTGGCTTCATGTTTTGTTCATCAAGCAGCTTTATGCTGATTCCAAGGCCATCAGGCATCGGTTTCATCGATTATTGGGAAGGATAGGCAATGGACGATTATCAGGAAGAGCTGCTCGAATATCAGGCTTATGAGCTGGACCCCCTGGAACCTGCCGAAGACGCCACGGAACTGTAGGTAGCAGAGATTACATTCCGGACCGGGAGCCTGGTGTTCACGTTGCTCTACGGCTACGCCGGAATTCTCCCGGCGTCTGGTTGTTCCAGCGCTTGAAAGCCCGTTGGAATGCCTCGGCGGAGGCGAACCCCAGTAGGTAAGCGATTTCGCCAAAGGCCAGCTCCGTATCGCGGATGTACGTCATGGCAAGGTCTCGGCGCGTATCGTTGAGGATCGCCCGGAACTGCGTACCTTCTTCCGCCAGCTTGCGGCGCAGCGTCCAGGTCGGCAGCTTCAGGCGCATCGCCACTTCTTCCAGATCCGGCTCCCGTCCGCCGTTGAGCAGCGGCCCCAGCAATTGAATGATTCGCTCGCGCAGGGTGCGGGTGCGAGTCAGCTGTTCCAGTTCCCGTTCACATAACTGAACCAGGTGGCGCCAGGTGCTGGGGCAATGCTGTGGGTTGCGCAGGGCGAGGCTGTCCAGCCCCAGGCGCAATTGGTTCTGCTCGGCTGCGAACTGGATCGGGCCTTCGCCGAGGCTGCGGTAGGCTTCGAGGTAAGTTGGCTCCCCGAATTCGATTTCGATACGTTCGGCCCGCAACACCACGTCGCAGACGCTGGACAATTGCCGGAGCCAGCCAGCAATGATCGAGTCCACGACGAAGCGGTTGTAGGCGTTATACGGGCTGATGGAGTAGAACCGCAGCCACGCGCCCCGGGCATCCTCGTGAAGACTCGATTGCCCACGGTAGTTGGAGCCGTACAGGGGCTCGAAGCGGATCATGCAACGTGCGGCTTCGCGTACGGTGGGTGCCTGGGCCGCGGTGACGCCGGCCAGCCCAGCCTGGCTCAGGCGACTGAGCTGGCCCATGCGCAGGCCCAAGGCGGTATCCTGTGTCAGCTGGATGGCGGCATGGCCCAGGCGCATGTAACGCGGGATCGACAGGCGCGCCCCGGGCTCAGCCAGGCGTGCGGCATCGAGGCCGTACTGTTCGAGCAACGGCTGTGGGTCATGACCATGGCTGGCCACTGCGTCCGCCAGGCTATGGACGAAACCCACGGACAGGTCACCCAGGCGCATAGGCTTTTGCATATTTACAACCACAGGTTGAGCAGGCGTGCGCCACGGGCTTCACCATCGGTGAATTGCTCGCCGTTGTGGCTGATGAAGCTCTGGCCAGCGCTGCCGTTGTCCCAGAACTGCCCGCGCAAGAATACGCTGACGCCACCATGGGCCTGGCTGACCGGCAGCCGGCTGGTCAACGTCAGCCGGCGCCAGGCCTGTCCTTCGCTCACCTCACCGGGCTTGAGGCTGACCTCGCTGGGAGTGGACAGGCCTTTGTAGCCGGCCCAAGGCTTGTTCCAGGCGTCGCGACCGATGACAAAGGCGGGCACGGCGATCAATTGAGCCCCTTGTTCGTCGAGTTGTCGATAATGAAGCGGATACCAACTGTCGCTGCCGATCAGCACGCCCAGGCGCCCGGCCGGCGTGTCAATGACATGGGTGACATCCGGCCGTTCGGCTCCAAGTACGTCCTGCTGCTCAAACACCGGGTGTCGCTGGCGTTGTGGTTGGCCGATCGGGCGGCCGTCACGACCGAACACCAGGCTGCTGTTGTACAACGCGCCACCACCGATTTTCAGCTCGCCTTCGCTGACGCTGGGCTCGGGCAGTACGATGGAGCCGGCCACGAGCGTTACGCCGAACTCCTTGGCCAGTCCGCCAAACAGCGCCTGGTAGTCATGGGCCATGCTGTCCGCTTTCATGCGCAAGTAAGCATCGTCCAGCCGGCTGTCGCCTTGGGCGCTGGCCAATGCGCGGATAAAGGCCAACGGATTGCTGATGGCGAGCCAGTTCATGGCCTGTTTGAAGGTCGTGGCCTGGTAAACCTCATCCTTTTCACCGGTGACCATCAACCAGGTGCCGATATGCTCGGGCAGGACCACGATGGTCTTATCGTTGACGAACCCTTGCTCGCGGGCAGTTTGCAGGTACGCCGCCAGCTTGCGATGCAGGCGTTCGGGGCTTTGGTAGTCGGTGGGGAACAATTCCGGCTGGATGCCCAGCAGGTTGCCTCGATCGGCGCGCGTACCCCGGTCGACCGCCAGGTTGATTCGCAGGTCCGACAGGTAATGGCCTGCCGGGCGGTCCGCTGTCCACAGTGCATAGGTGATCAGGACGGCCAGCAGGGCCAGTGAGAACAGCAGGTACAGAAATTTGCGCATGGGGACAGTCAATGGCCGCTTACAGGTTCGTGATTTTCATCATGAGTCACGCGGCAGGGTACGGTAAAACAACGGTTTAGCGAAAGGGCGCATGCTTGCACGTCGGCAACCGTCTGCCGGCCCACGCTCTGCGCATTTTGATCATTAACTTGTCACTTACGGCCATTGAGCGACCGCATCTCGGCTCTTACGCTGTCGGTCATGACTGATGGGAGCCGCAGAGCTTCCACGTTTTCCCGTGATCGCCCGTAGTGGAGTTACCGATGACCGCCCCTCATTACCCGCATTTGCTGGCACCGTTGGACCTGGGTTTTACCACATTGCGCAACCGTACCCTGATGGGGTCGATGCACACCGGTCTTGAAGAAAAGCCCGGCGGTTTCGAGCGCATGGCGGCGTATTTTGCCGAGCGGGCCCGGGGTGGGGTCGGCCTGATGGTCACCGGGGGAATCGGGCCGAACGATGAAGGTGGCGTGTACTCCGGCGCGGCCAAGCTGACAACCGAGGAAGAAGCCCTCAACCACCAGATCGTCACGCGGGCCGTTCATGAAGCGGGTGGCAAGATCTGCATGCAGATCCTCCACGCTGGCCGTTATGCCTACAGCCCCAAGCAGGTGGCGCCGAGCGCGATCCAGGCGCCGATCAACCCGTTCAAGCCCAGGGAGCTGGACGAAGAGGGCATCGAGAAGCAGATCCGCGATTTTGTCACGTGTTCGGTATTGGCTCAAAAGGCCGAGTACGACGGTGTCGAGATCATGGGCTCGGAAGGCTATTTCATCAATCAGTTCCTCGCTGCGCATACCAACCACCGCACTGATCGCTGGGGTGGGAGCTATGAAAATCGCATGCGCCTGCCGGTGGAAATCGTGCGCCGAGTACGCGAAGCGGTAGGTCCGAACTTCATCATTATCTTTCGCCTGTCGATGCTCGACCTGGTGGAAGGTGGCAGTACCTGGGATGAAATCGTCCAATTGGCCAAGGCCATCGAGCAGGCCGGCGCGACAATCATCAACACCGGTATCGGTTGGCATGAGGCGCGTATCCCCACTATCGCCACCAAGGTCCCGCGGGCAGCGTTCAGTAAAGTCACCGCCAAGCTGCGTGGCTCGGTGAGCATTCCGCTGATCACCACTAACCGCATCAACACCCCTGAGGTGGCCGAGCAGATCCTCGCCGAAGGCGACGCCGACATGGTCTCCATGGCGCGGCCGTTCCTTGCGGACCCGGAGTTCGTCAACAAGGCCGCCGCTGGTCGCGCGGACGAAATCAACACCTGCATCGGCTGCAACCAGGCCTGCCTCGACCATACGTTCGGGGGCAAGCTCACCAGTTGCCTGGTGAACCCGCGCGCCTGCCATGAAACCGAACTCAATTACCTGCCCGTAACCCAGGTGAAAAAAATCGCCGTGGTGGGCGCCGGTCCTGCCGGACTGTCCGCGGCTACCGTGGCGGCCGAACGCGGTCATCAAGTGACGCTGTTCGATTCGGCCAGCGAAATTGGCGGCCAGTTCAACGTTGCCAAGCGCGTTCCGGGCAAGGAGGAGTTCTTCGAAACCCTACGGTATTTCAAACGCAAGTTGCAGACGTCCCACGTCGAGCTGTGCCTCGATACCCGGGTCGATGTGGCGCAACTGGTGGCTGGCGGTTTTGACGAGATCATCCTCGCCACCGGCATCGCCCCGCGTGTGCCGGCCATTCCAGGGGTCGAGCACCCCAAGGTGCTGAGCTACCTGGACGTGATCCTTGAGCGCAAGCCGGTGGGCCGCAGTGTTGCCGTGATCGGCGCCGGCGGGATCGGTTTCGATGTGTCGGAGTTTCTCGTTCATCAAGGGGTTGCCACCAGCCAGGATCGCCAAGCGTTCTGGAAGGAATGGGGCATCGACACCCAGCTGCAGGCTCGCGGCGGCGTGGCCGGAATCAAGCCCGAACCTCATGCACCGGCGCGGCAGGTGTTCCTGTTGCAGCGCAAGAAGTCCAAGGTCGGCGACGGGCTGGGCAAGACTACCGGCTGGATCCATCGTACCGGCCTGAAAAACAAGCGAGTGCAGATGCTCAACAGCGTCGAATACCTGAAAATCGATGACGAAGGCCTGCACATTCGCATCGGCGAAGCCGGTGAGCCACAAGTGCTGGTCGTCGACAACGTGGTAATTTGCGCCGGCCAGGACCCGTTGCGCGAGTTGCAAGAAGGCCTGGAAGCGGCGGGGCAGACTGTCCACCTCATCGGCGGTGCCGACGTGGCGGCAGAGCTGGATGCCAAGCGCGCGATCAACCAGGGCTCGCGATTGGCGGCGCAGTTGTAGCGCTCAACCTTTCGGGAAAGGTTTGCCCTTGGGGAGGGGGGGGGGGGGGGGGGCGGTCAGTCATTTGCATGAGTGTCGACTGACCTGGCGC
>NZ_JBHFJB010000090.1:25594-38403 GCF_057334555.1 Pseudomonas sp. AGC41 | reverse complement strand
CCCCCCCCCCCCCTCCCACAGGTAATCCGGATCCTGATACCGCCCGCCACCAAGCTGATAAGATCCCGGCACCCTCCTATCCGGTCTGCTGCAATGCTTCTGCCCGCCCTCGACTGGCATCCTCAACCGCGCCTCGAACTCCTTCACCTCGACTGGCTCGCTCGCGCCAGTGTCGAAGTGGCGGTTCTGCGCCTGGACCGGATCGATCCGCTCATCAGCGGCAATAAATGGTTCAAGCTGCTTCATCATCTGCGTATCGCCCATGCCAACGGTGCCGAGGGCGTGATGAGCCTCGGCGGCGCTTATTCCAATCATTTGCATGCCTTGGCCGCGGCGGGGCAACGATTCGGTTTCCAAACGGTGGGATTATTGCGCGGTCATCCCCGGGAGACGCCTACGACCCTGGATCTGCAGGCGTTCGGCATGACCTTGCACTGGTTGGGTTACGGCGGGTACCGAGAGCGGCATGATCCGGGATTCTGGGCTCCCTGGCAGGCGCAATACCCGAATTTATGGCCGATCGCTGAAGGGGGCTCGGGGTTGCCCGGCGCGCAAGGTTGCATGTCCTGGGTAGCCACCGCCCGTAGCCAGTTGGCCACATTGGGCTGGGAGGATTATCACGGCTGGTGGCTGGCTTGCGGTACCGGGACGTCGCTGGCAGGGTTGGTGCTGGCTGAAGCGGGCCAGCATTCGGTTCATGGTGTCCTGGCGGTGCCTGATGACCATGGCGTGCTGCAACAGGTTGAGAGCATTCTGGCGCAAGCTGGGCTGAGCAATCCGCGTTATGAGTTGCTTGACGGCAGCCGTGGTGGTTTTGCCCGGGTGGATGCCGGGCTCAGCGAGTTCATCGAGACCACCGGCGCTATCGAGCTGGAACCGTTGTATACCGGCAAGGCGCTGATGCTCCTCAAGGCCCGTGTCGAGGCCGGGGTGGTTGGCGCCGGCACTCGCTTGATTTTCGTTCATACGGGTGGCTTGCAGAGCCGTCGAGGGTTCGTGTGATCGACTTCAGCGTGTGGGCGATGATCATGTGCCAAATGGGGATCATCGATGGGGGCGACCGGCAACGGTCCAGGCATTCAACGCATAGGGTCGGGAGGACTCAGCAGCCAGTCCAGCAATAACTCCGTGCCACGACCGGGTGGCGTTGGCGGGCCGCCGCTTGGCCCGGCGGCGTCGCTATCGCCGGGTCCCGGAAGGCCGAATATTCCAGGGCATAACACTGGCCTGTCAGGATCGCCGTCGAGAAACGTCACCAGTACCTGGCTGCCAGCCGGCGGCAACGGGCTGTCCTGCAACGTCAGCCGAGACAGGGGTAACGTGATGACTTCGCCCTCCGCGCTCCAAAGGCTGACGTTGGCTTGGCCATGCTCATGCTGACCGTGCATATAGGCAAGATGACAGCCGGCGATGCGTGGTTTCGGGTGCTTGAGGGCTGGCCTGAACACAGTCGACCAAGGGATGGCCAGGAACCGATTGCGATAGTGTCCGGACCCAGGAGAGGAGGAAGACGGGGCTTCGAGGATAGAAGGCTGCCGCCCGCGATGCTTGATTTCGGTAACCAACCATTGATCGTTGAACGTCGATATCGGATGGCCATCGATCTGCACGATGGCCGCGCTGCGCAGGGTCGGTTGGCTGCTCTGGCCGTGGATTTCCCTTTGTGTGCAGCGCAGCCGCTCGAGGGTACGGCGACCTGCCTGCTGGGCATGTACGCCATTGTTCCAGGCGGTATCCAGCGCGGGGCCGGTGAACGGGTGGTTGGCTGCCGAGGTTTCAAAAGCCGCAGCCGATGACCGTTCCTTGGCGTTGGCTGGCAGCTCCGGCGGCGTCAGGTGATGGCGCTGGTAAAGGCGGTTAATGGCTGGCTGCCGGCCTTCCTGCTGATGCAGGTTCAACCCGACCGGCTGACCAGGAAAACTTGTCGGATCTTCGGCAAATACCAGCACATGGCCGGTAGCCGCGTGCTCGAAGTGATAGTGGATGCCTTCTTCCTCACACAACCGTTGCAACAGTTCGAGATCGCTTTCGTCGTATTGGATACAGAACGGCCGGCATGGGTAGTGCCCGTGTGGCAGTTCAAACCGGTAACTGTGGGCGGGCAATTCGTGTTCTTCCAGCAAGTGTTGCAGCACCTGGACTGCGCTGAGTCGGCCAAAGACCCGGCGTCGCGGACGTTGCTCCAGGCTTTGCAGGTAAGGCACCAGCGTCAGGCGATAGCCGACGCGGTGCAGGGCATGGGAGGTCAGGCTGACGCTGTCGACGATCCCATGCACACCCGACTCGGTACCCAGGTGCAGAAACGCCTGTTGGCCGAGCATGATGTCGAGATTTATCGGCGGCCCCAGACCAATCAAGTCGACGTCGAATCGAAACGGTTGGTTGAGGGCTTCCCGTCCGCTGAATCTGTGGACGTGAAGCCGCAGGTTGCTTTCCGTGAGTGTGAGGCTGAAGGAGTAACCCGTATCGTTGCGCATCGCAGCTCTTATTTGCAGGGAGAGGGCGCAGAGGGTACGAAACCGCTACGCACTAAGGGTTACTCGAATGGTACTTTCAGAAAGTCCCTACATCAGATTGTGAAAATGTCGATCCGGCGAGTGCGATTTTTTGGTCGATCAGCCGGTTTAGGCCGTATAAACTTGGCGCCACAGCGCCGACCGGCAGATGTCTCGGCGCGTCAGACAAGAGAGTGAGTAATGGGCGCACAGTGGAAGGTTAAACACAAAGAAGCGGCTGCCAACGCCAAAGGCAAGATTTTCGGCAAGCTGGTGAAGGAGATCACCATCGCGGCGCGCAACGGCGCCGACGTCGCGACCAATGCGCACCTGCGCCTGGTGGTTGAACAGGCGAAAAAGGCCTCGATGCCCCGCGAGACCCTGGAGCGCGCAATCAAGAAAGGCTCCGGCCAGCTCGGTGAAACCGTTCAGTATCATCGCGTGACCTATGAAGGGTTCGCGCCTCATCAGGTGCCGCTGATCGTCGAGTGCGTGACCGATAACATCAACCGCACCGTCGCCGAGATCCGCGTCGCGTTCCGCAAGGGCCAGTTGGGTGCTTCCGGTTCGGTCGCCTGGGATTTCAACCATGTCGGCATGATCGAAGCCGCGCCGGACAGCCCTGACGCCGATCCGGAAATGGCCGCCATCGAAGCCGGTGCCCAGGATTTCGAGCCGGGCGAAGAGGGTGCGACGCTGTTCATCACCGAACCTGCCGACCTTGACGCGGTTCAGAAGGCATTGCCGGAGCAGGGTTTCACCGTGCTGTCGGCCAAACTGGGCTATCAGCCGAAAAACCCGGTCAGCGGCCTGAGCGACGAGCAGATGGCCGAAGTCGAGGCATTCCTTGAAGGCCTCGACAACCATGACGATGTGCAGGACATGTTTGTCGGCCTGGCCGGTTAAGAACTTGTCTTTGGGTGAGGGAACAATTCCCTCACCCCAGGCCGCCGAGCAAGCCAGCTATCTCGTCAAACCCCGGCCGCGCCAGTACGTCCGGCTGACAGCAGCGCGCCTCCAGCTGCCGTAACTGTTCAAGCATCTCATCAGCGAGCACTGGCTCGATCCTTAGCAGCAACTCCCCCAGCAGAATCCCGAACGCCCGCACCTCGATGCGTTGCAGCGCGCGCGTCTGCGGCGTGTCAGCCGTGGCATGGAAAGACGCTGCGCCGAAGTCGCCGAGCAGGCAATCGCCCTGGTCGTTGCAGAGGATATTGTGGCCGTACAGATCCCCATGAGTGATGCCCCGGCGATGCAGGTGTGCCGCCACCGACGCGACGCCTCGGGCGATGCGCAAGGCCGCCGCTGCGCTCAGGCGCAGCTCATCGTCATAGACGTCACGGGTGCAGGACGCCAGGCTCGGCAGTCCGGCCAGGTTGCGGTAATCCGAGCCGATCAGGCTCATCACCAGCCCGGCCTGTTGCTCGGGATGACCGCTGAGCTGGCCCAATACCTCGATCAGGTTCGGATGTTTGCCGGCCGTGATGCAGGCATGCATTTCATGCAGTGGCGAGCCATCGCTGGTCATCTGGCCTTTGTACAGCTTGATCGCGACGTGTCGCGCGGCGCGGCCCGGTGCTTGCCACAGCGCTTGGTGAATCACCCCCGAAGCACCTTCGCCGAGGGTGTGTTGCAAGCTCAGTTGCAGCCAGTCGACAGGCGCGGCGGCATGTAGCGCGGCGGCCTCGGCCTGGGCTTCCAAGGGGTTCCCGGCATAGGCCAGCCAACTGAGGCTCGGTAGCGCCAACAACCATGACGGCAGTTCGCTCAGCTGGTTGGCGGCGATGCGCAGCAATTCGAGGCGATGACACTGGGCCAGGCTCTCGGGCAGTTGCCGAAGACGATTGCCCGCCAGCATCAGCTTTTGCAGGTGCGGGCGACGGCCCAGCTCATCCGGCAATTGGCTGACGCGATTATCGGTCAGGATCAGCCAGCGCAGCGGTGGCGGCAGAGCCTGAGCGGTCACGTGCGCGATGCGGTTGGCCTTGAAGCCGATCATGGTCAACGCGCTGCAGCGTCCCAGGCATTCGGGCAATTCGGTGAAGCGGTTGTCGGAGCAGAACAGGACGCGCAGGTGCGGCAGCCGATACAGGTCGTCAGGCAGCGTATCGAGCTGGTTGCCGCTCAGGTCGAGAATCTCGAGGGAGTCCGCCAGGTTGAAAATTTCCCGGGGAAACTCCGTCAGGCCGCACGAGAGCTTCAGTCGGGTAATGCCTGACAGCTGGCCGGTGCGCAGTTGGGTGAGGGTGTGCATGGGCGGGTCGCATATAGGCTGAGAAGAGCGCAAATATCGAAATCAGCACCTAACCCGTGGCGAGGGAGCTTGCTCCCGCTGGGCTGCAGCGCAGCCCCAAAGCTGCAACTCCATCAACCTGACACACCGAGGTGCCAGATTCGGGGTCTGCTTCGCAGCCCAGCGGGAGCAAGCTCCCTCGCCATAGGGATCAGCGCCGAGTTCGTTGGCGTTGTTGACCCGCATGATAAACAAAAAGACCGGCGCCTGTTGCCTAGCGCTCGATGCTGCGATTCCACCGCGCGTTCCAGGCCGGACGCTGTTCGTTGACCTGGTCCCAGTCCACCGCGATCGCGGTTTCCAGGTATTGCTTCATCGCTTCCACCTGGCCACGAGTCTTGTCGGTGGTCGGGGTGTTGGGGTTGGAGGGGATCTGGTCGCCTTCCTCCAGGGCAATGGCCTGGGCTTCAGGCGTCAGCAGGAAGGCGGCAAGTTTCTGCGCGAGTTCGGGTTCGCTGTTGTGGGCCACCGCGCATTCCGCGACGTTGAGCACCACCGCGCCTTCCTTCGGTTGTGCGTACTCGACCGGCATGCCCTTGAGTTTCAAGGCGGTCACCTGGGTCGGCGTCAGCGGGAACAGCGCGGCTTCGTCGGTTTGCAACATCTCGGAGATTTTTGCCGAGCTGGGAATGTATTCCAGCACGTTGCGCCCGACCGTGTTCGGCCAGGCCTTGAAACCCGGTTCAACGTCGGTTTCGCTGCCGCCCTGGATCCGGTTGAACATCAGGAAACCGTGCAGGCCGAAGGTCGACGACGCCATGGACTGGAACACCACCTTGTCCTTGAACCGCGGGTCGGCCAGGTCCATCCACGAGGTGGGCGTGTTCCAGCCTTTTTCCTTGAACAGCCGCGTGTTGTACGCGAGCCCGGTGACCCCGAGGCTGACAGCTACGGCCTGGTCCTTGATCCGGCCCTTGGCCGGAATCTGCGCCAGGGGCGGGCTGTCTTCAAGCTTGTCGCACAGCCCCATGGCGATGGCGCGGTACATGATGCCGTCGTCAAGGAACATCACGTGCATCTGCGGGTTGCCCTTGCTGGCCTGGACCTTGGCGAGGATGTCGGCCGAGGTGCCCGGCACGATCACCACCTTGACGTTGTTGGCTTTCTCGAAGGCCGGCAGGACCTTGTCGGCATACAGCCTCTCCATGGTGCCGCCGTTCATGCCCAGGTAAAGCGTCGGCTCGGCCAACGCCTGGGTGACCGGGAGCAGGGCGCCCAGGCAAGCGGAACCCAGCGAGCAGAAACCGAACAGTGCACTGCGTTTGACGTTATTCATTGGCGCGACCTTCCTCTATCAAGCAACGGAGATGGAGTGAAACCGGGTGATGGAAAACGCATCCAGCGGCGTGGTTGAGGCGCCGCAGCAGATGATCTCGGCGAGCGCCTGGCCCACCGCCGGGCCGATCTGGAAACCGGCGCCGGCAAAGCCAAACGCATGCAACAGACCGGATTGGGTACTGCTCGGGCCGATCACCGGTTGGCGATCGGGCAGGTAACCTTCGGTGCCGCTCCAGGTGCGGATCGCCTGGGCGCCCTCCAGGAACGGGTAGAGTTCGACGGCCTGGCGCAGGATCTCGATGACGGCGCTCTGGCCGGGGCGGGCGCGGGCGTCATCGAGGGCGAAACCCTGGCCGCCGCCCAATACGCAATTGCCCCGAGCGACCTGGCGCGCATAAATGCCGCCGCCCTCCACGCCAGTGCTGGCATTCATCACCACCGGCAACGGCTCGGTGACCAGCATCGCCGGGTGCCCGGCGTGCATCGGCACCGCCTCGCCAAACTGCGCGACGAACCGACTTGCCCAGGCCCCGGCGCAGTTCAGCAGCCATGGCGCGCGCAGCTCAAGTCCTGTCTCGGTGCGCACGACAAAACGTTGGCCGTCGTGTGTCACCTGGCTGACCGGGCATTGTTCGTAAACCTTTGCGCCATGCCTGCGGGCCGCCTGGGCAAATGCCGGCGAGACCAGGCGTGGGTTGGCGTGACCGTCGTCAGGGCACAGCGAGGCGCCGACCGCGACGTCGCCGACCCAGGGAAACCGCCTGCGCAGTTGATCACGATCCAGCAATTGCAGATCCAGGCCGAAGCCATGACTGCTCGCGGCATAGTCATGCAGCGCACGCAGGTCATCGAGGCTGCGGGCCAACTTCAGATGACCGCTGCGCTGATACTCACCGTCGATGCCGATCAGTTGCGGCAATCGCGCCCAGATCTCATGGGCACGTTGCGACAACGGCAGTTGCGACAAGGGCCGCCCCTGGCGGCGTACGCCGCCGTAATTGACGCCACTGGAATGCGCGCCGCAGAAGTCCCGCTCCAGCAGCGCCACGCTCCGCCCGGCCTGGCTCAGGAACAACGCCGCCGAGGCGCCGACGATACCGCCGCCGATGATCAGCGCATCCACTTCGATCATGAGTCGACCTCCAGGCCAAACGGGACTGGCTTGATCGGCGCCTGTGCCCGCAGACGGCCGATTTCCTGAATGTTGCGGCCACTTTCCCGAGCGATGATTTCCGCCGCCGCGGCACCGCACATCCGCCCCTGGCACCGGCCCATGCCGACCCGGCAATGGGCCTTCACCCGGTTGATCTCCCAATGACCTTCACCGACCACCTGGCGGATGTCACCGACGCTGACTTCTTCGCAGCGGCAAATCATCAGGTCATCAGCGGCGCGGTCCGCCCAGTCCTCAGGAAAGGCAAAGGCGCACTCCAGGCCCTGTCGGAAACGGCCGATGCGTTCGAGGGATTGTTCCAGCTGGGCGCGACGTTGCGGATCGACTCGGTAGCCGAGGTCTTCGAGCAGCGCCAGGGCCGCCCGTTCTCCGGCCATTTCGGCAGCGTCGGCGCCCATGATCCCGGCGCCGTCGCCGGCCAGGTAGACCCCGGCCGAGCTGCTGCGCCCGGCACTGTCGCGTTGCGGCAGCCAGGCTCGGTTGAGCGGGTCCCAGGCAAACTCACAACCGAGCAGATCGGCCAGTTGGGTTTCGCTGCGCAAGCCATGGGCGAAGGCGACTGCATCACAATCGAGGCTGCGCTCGGATTTTTTGTTGCGCCATTTCAACGACTGCACCCGACGCTCACCCTCGATGCGCACGAGGCTGGCGCCTTGATGTACCGCAATACCACGAGCCGTCAGCCAGGCGCGGTAATAGAGCCCTTTGGCGAGCGTGGCCGGTTGCACGAGCAGCCCGGGCAGGGCGCGGATCTGCGCGCTCAAGGGCGAGCTGTCGAGTACGGCCACAACGTCCGCGCCGGCCTTGGCGTATTGGTACGCCACCAGGTACAGCAACGGCCCGCTGCCCGCGAGCACCACCCGCTCGCCGATGGCGCAACCCTGGAACTTCAGGGCGATCTGCGCTGCGCCCAGGCTGTACACCCCGGGAAGCGTCCAACCAGGGACCGGCAGGATCCGGTCGGTGGCGCCCGTTGCGACGATCACGCTGGTATACGCCAGGCGCGCGGCGCGGCCTTCATGCAAGGTATCCAGCAGACCGGCTTCGGCGTTCCACACCAGCGTGTCGGGGCGATAGTCGATCTGCTCGCGCAATTCGTCCACGGTCTGGTGCAGGGCGCTGGCCTTGTGCGCTTCGAAGCCATAGAGCTGGTTCGGCGTGCGCATGAAGTTCGCCGGCTGGCGCCGGTAGATCTGCCCGCCGCCGCGTGCCGCCTCGTCCAGCAGGACCGGGTAAACGCCATGGGCAACCAGGGTTTGCGCAGCGCGAATGCCGGCGGGGCCGGCGCCGATGATGGCTATGGGGTTCATGGCCACCTCGCTGGCGATTCTTGGAGATCGGTGGAGTGGCTGATGCCGCCTTCGCGAGCAGGCTCGCTCCCACAAGGGGGTTGTGATGATGCCGGCTCTTCTGTGGGAGCGAGCCTGCTCGCGAAGAGGCCGCGTCTGCCAAAGTCATTCATACCTTGCGCCCCGGTTCGCGGCTGATCTGCTGGCCGGCCTCGAGCAGCGTCGAGCAGGCGCGCACGCGGCGGCCGTCGCCCAGGCGGACCCAGCAGTCCTGGCAGGCGCCCATCAGGCAGAAGCCGGCACGGGGCTCGGCGCTGAAATCGCTGCCGCGCAAGTGCTCAGCGCAGGTCAGCACGGCGGTGAGCACGGTATCGCCGAGCAAACCGCTGGCAGGCAAGCCGTCGAGCGTGAAGTCCAGGGCCGGGCGATCGCGTTCGGCCAGTCGTTTCAGCAGAGCCATGGCGCCCTCATTGTTTGCCCACCAGGACCCGATCCAGGCCATAGACCCGATCGAGCAGAATCATCGTCAATGCCGTCAGCCCGATAACCAGCGCTGACACCGCCGCCATCATCGGGTCGATGGATTCGGTGGCGTACACGTACATGCGCACCGGCAGGGTTTGCGTGGCCGGCGAGGTGACGAAGATCGACAGCGTGACTTCATCGAAGCTGTTGATGAACGCCAGCAACCAGCCGCCCGCCACGCCCGGCAGAATCATCGGCAAGGTGATCTGCCGGAACAGGGTGAAGCGTCCTGCGCCCAGCGATTGCGCAGCCTGCTCGGCGCTGCGGTCCAGGCCGATGGCCGACGCCAGCACCAGGCGCAGCACATACGGCGTGATCACCAGCACATGGGCGAAGATCAGCCAGGTAAAACTGCCGTTTACGCCCATCAGCGCAAACAGGCGCAGTAACGCGACGCCCAGCACCAGGTGCGGAATGATGATCGGCGACAGGAACAGACCGTTGAAAAAATCCCGGCCAGGAAACTCCAGGCGGGTGATTGCCAGCGCCGCCGGCACCGCGATCAATGTCGCCAGCGACGCCGCGCAGAACGCCAGGGCCAGGCTGTTGTAGAACGCATCGACAAAATCCGCACGCTCGAACACGGCACGGAACCAGCGTAGGGAAAACTCCGTGGTGGGCAGGCTCAGGGTGTTTTCCGGGGTGAAGGCCACCAGGCAGACCACCACCAGTGGCGCCAGCATGAACACCACGACCAGGGCGTGAAACAACAGGGCGAAAGGACCGTTCCTGGACATGCAGAATTACCCCAATGATTTCTTGTAGCGGCCTTCGATCATGCGGTTCCACGAGAGCATGATCAGCAGGTTGAGCAGCAGCAGCGCGACGGCAATGGCCGCGCCCATGGGCCAGTTGAGTTCCGACAGGTACTGGTCGTAGATCAGCGTGGCGACCATCTTCAAGCGACGCCCGCCGAGCAGGCCGGGTATCGCGAAGGAACTGGCGGCGAGACCGAACACAATGAGGGTGCCGGACAGCACGCCGGGCATGATCTGCGGCAACACGACCTTGCGGATCACCGTGAACTGGCTCGCGCCCAGGGACAGCGCGGCCTGTTCGGCGGCCGGGTCGAGTTTCTGCAGCGAGGTCCAGACCGGAATGATCATGAACGGCAACATCACGTGGACCAGGGCGATGACCACGGCGAAGGGCGTGTAGAGCAGCTTCATCGGCGAGCCGCCCAGGGCCTGCAACGTCTGGTTGACCAGGCCGTCGGCGCCGAGCAGCAGGCTCCAGCCAAAGGCCCGCACCACCACCGAGATCAACAGCGGCGTGAGGATCAGAATCAGGAAAATCGAGCGCCAGGGCGCGCCCATGCGGCTGAGAATGTAGGCCTCGGGCACGCCGATCAGCACGCAGAGCACGGTGGTCAGGGCGCTGATCCACAACGTGCGCAGGAAGATTTCATAAAAGTACGGATCGCCCAGCAGGCTGGTGTAATGCTCGAACGTGTAGGCCTCGCTGTTGATGCCCGAGCCGTAGTCGAAGACATTGAACGACAACACCAGCGTCAACCCGAGGGGAATGACCAGCAGGCTCAGGTACAAGGCCAGGGCCGGGGCTGACATCAGGTAACCCTGGCGGCCGCGCTTCATGGCGTCGATCAGCTTCATGCCGACACCTCGTCCACGCTCAGCACCCGCAGCAGCGCCGGATCCCAGTCCAGGCCGACGGCGGTACCTTCGGTCAGGGGCGCCGAGCCGTCGTTGCGGCGCACCACGCTGAGCTCGCCCAGGTTGGTGTCGACGCCGTACAGCCATTGGCTGCCGAGGAAAAAACGGCTGGTGACAGTGCCTTGCAGCCGCCCCGCGCCCGCGGCGCACAGATCGATTTTCTCCGGGCGCAGGCTCAGGGTCAGCTCGCCTCGACCGGCGCCACAGACTTGCACGACGCCAGCGCTGTCGCGCTCGCCGGGCAGCAGGTTGGCTTTGCCGACAAAGCCGGAAATGAACTCGGTGCGCGGGTGTTCATAAAGCGTGTAGGGCGCGTCGATCTGGGTGATGCGCCCGGCCTGCATCACCACCACCCGGTCGCTGATCGACAGCGCCTCGGACTGGTCATGCGTCACCATCAACGTAGTGATACCGACCTCGCGCTGGATGCGGCGGATCTCGAACTGCATCTCCTCGCGCAGGTTGGCGTCGAGGTTGGACAATGGTTCGTCGAGTAGCAGCACCGGCGGTTCGATCACCAGCGCCCGGGCCAAAGCCACGCGCTGGCGCTGGCCGCCGGAGAGTTCCCGTGGGTAGCGCTCGGCGTGCTGGTCGAGGCGCACCAGCTTGAGTACCCGATCGACCCGTGCCTGCAATTCGGTGCCCGGCACTTTGCGCATACGCAAGCCGAAGGCAACGTTGTCCTTGACGGTCATGTGGGGGAACAGCGCGTAGCTTTGGAACACCACGCCCAGGCCGCGGCTGGCCGGCTTGGCGTGAGTGATGTCGCGACCGTCGAGAAGGATGCGCCCGCTGCTGGCTTCGACGAAGCCGGCGATCATTTGCAGGGTCGTGGTCTTGCCGCAACCTGATGGCCCCAGCAGGGAGACAAACTCACCCTTTTCCACCGCGAGGTTGGTGGCGACCACGGCGTCGAGGTCGCCATAACGTTTGCTCAAGTTTTCAAGTTGCACGAAAGCCATGACTGCGCTCCACCTGAGATTGTTATGCGTCGCCGCGAGGCGCGCTTTTTTGTATGGGCAGATACGAAAGGATGTCGCGGGGTGCGTTGGCGCTCGAGATCAAGTCGGCTGCCGCTGTTGTTCGAATCGCCCCTGTATGGACGCAGAGTAGGACGAAGAATAGGATGGGCTCAATGGACTATTTCACTGAGACGATGACTATTTTCAGTTTCATTCGTTGAGTAAATTATTTGAAGGGAAATGAGATGGCTTATTCCACTGAGCGGAATAGCGAAAAAGGCGAAGTTGGGGTCGGCGCGGTCTCACGGCTGTTTGCGGTGCTGCGCAGCCTGGGCGAGACCGTGGAAGGCGGTGAGCGCGTGACGCAACTGGCCCAGCGCATCGGCTTGTCCCAGCCGACCACGCACCGCTTGCTGCGCAACCTGATGGACGAGGGCATGGTCGAGCAGGATGCGCGCAGCAAACGCTATCGGCTGAGCCTGGACTTCTTTGCCCTGGCTGCGCGCGCCGGCAACACCGGTAACCTGCGTGAACTGGCCAGGCCCGCCATGTTGCGGTTGTCGGCGTCGCTGGGGGATTCGTTGTTCCTGCTGGCACGCTGCGGTTTCGATGCCATCTGCCTGGATCGCAGCGAGGGGCCATTTCCGATTCGCACGTTCACCGGCGACATCGGCGGCCGCGTGGCACTGGGCGTGGGGCAGGGCAGCCTGGCGATCCTGGCATTCCTGCCAGAGGAGGAGCGCGACACGGTGATCCATTACAACCTGCCGCGGCTCAAGGATTTTCATTTGTACGATGAAGTCTTCCTGCGTACCGAGGTCGAGAACGTGCGGACACTGGGCTACGCCGGGCGCAACACCGGTGTGTTGCAAGGCATGGCCGGGGTCGCGGTGCCCATTCTCGATCGTGAAGGCCGGGCCGTCGCAGCGCTGAGCGTGGCGACCATCAGCGACCGGCTCGGGCCTGATCGCCTGCCGACGGTGGTGGAAATGCTCAAGCGCGAAGCCGCGGCGATCGGTCCGCGCATCAACCCGTTCGATCCGCTGTTGCGCAGGCCTTCGCAGGTGTTCAGGCAGGGCTGAGCAGCGCTTGTTGGCCGTCGCTGACCTCTGTGGGGGGG
>NZ_JBHFJB010000090.1:22398-25502 GCF_057334555.1 Pseudomonas sp. AGC41 | reverse complement strand
CCCCCCACAAGGGGGCCACAGGGGGCCCGCAGGCGACAATGGCAATCAGAAGTTCAGGGTTTGCTTGAGCTGCTGCGCCGTCGGCATATCGCTCGGGATGACCATCGCATAGTTGTATCCCGGCCCGGACCAGTATTCGGCCTGCAACTCGCCGTCACGCCGGCTGCCACGGGGCAGCAGGTAGTTTTTCGGGCCAGGTGGGCGCACGTAGAAGCTGATCTTCTGGCCGCTGGCGTCCTGATAGAGCACCATCGCTGCCGCGCCTTGGTCGGTACTGAGCAAACGGCCACTGACCGGCCTGAAGCCCGCTGCCGAGAGATCCGGCAGGCGATCAGCCCGGGTGAAGTAGCGGTCGAGCCAGCCTTGCATATCCTGTTCATCGCCGCTCTGGTAGTCAGCTGGCAGGACGCCCTGCTGAGCAATCAACCGATAGGCCTGTAGTGCATCAGCCATGGGCGCTGCGGCGCTGAGCAGGGTCATCTGCCGTGCCTGCCATCCGCCGATTCCACCGACCCCGACCGCAAGCACCAGCACCGCCACGCTGGCCAGCTGGCGTCGGGTCCGATGTCGGAGACGTTGCCGGATGATCGCCGGATCCAGGCCAGGGTTGGGCGATTGCTGCAGGGCGGCGCTCATGGCCGCGCGCAATTGTTGGGTGTCTTGCTGCCATCCGCGGACCCGCGCGGTGACATCGGGATGGCTGTCGAGGTAGATCTGCATCTGGCGTTGCTCGTCGTCGCTGAGCTGGCGATCGACATAGGCGTGCAGGTCGCTGTCGCTGGGAGGCATGCTGATCATTTGAGTATCCGCAGGGCAGGGCGGGCGATTTCGCCTTCGCTGAGTTGACGCAACGCTTGGCGCGCGCGGGACAGACGCGACATCACGGTGCCCGTCGGCACGTCCAGGATGTCGGCAACTTGCTGGTAGCTCAAGCCTTCCACCGAGACCCATAACAGCAGCGCGCGCTGCTCGGTGGGCAGTTGGTCGAAAGCCTGGAGCGACGATTGGGCGATGACACTGCGTTCGGCCGAAGGGTGCGCATCGTCGCGGCCGGTAAACAATTCCAGCATCCGCGCATAACGTCGGGAGCGGCGATGGGCGTCGAGGAACTGCCGGTAGAGAATCGAAAACAGCCAGGCCCGCAAATCGCCGTCCGGGCGCTTGTCGTCCCATTTCGACAAGGCCCGTTCCAGGCACGCCTGCACCAGGTCATCGGCATTGCTCGGGTTGCGGGTCAGCGACACGGCGAAACGTCGTAGCCGTGGGATGAGCAGGCGCAACTGGTCGTCGAGTTCGTTCATGGGCGGGCGGCTTCGTTGGGCAATCGCTGAGTCGGGACTGGAAAGACGACCCGCGAACGAGATTATTCCAGTGCAGGAAAAATAAATATGCGACGTGGGAATAAACCCGTCGGGCTTTCGTCTGACAGGTCCTTTCCACAGATGGCCGTGTGCCCTGGAGTCTGCAAATGGTTGACCCTTCTTCTGAATCGAGTCGGCCGCCGTTGAGCGCTGCCAGCCTGGCGTTGCGCCTGACCGGCATCGCCGCGGTCGTTGCCGCGCTGGCCGCGGCATTCGCTTATGTAAACGGTACCCTGGACCCGCACCGACTGACGCCCAAGGCGTTGGTTAATGTGCTGGAAACCAATAACGGGGTTCATCCGGGTTTTCGGCGCAATCACTCCAAAGGCGTCTGCGTTGCCGGCTATTTTGACAACAGCGGCGAGGCGCGGGCCTACTCCAGCGCGCAGGTGTTCAACGATGCGCGGACGCCGGTGGTCGGCCGTTTTGCACTGCCCAGCGGCAACCCCTACGCACCCGATGGCAGTGTGCCGATCCGTAGCCTGGCGTTGCGTTTTACCCAGTCCGATGGCCAGCAATGGCGCACGGGTATGAACAGCATGCCGGTTTTCCCGGTGGGGACGCCCGAGGCGTTCTTCCAGCTGCAACAGGCCCAGTCGCCGGATCCGGCCACGGGTAAACCGAACCCGGCGGCGGTGCCGGCGTTTTTTGCCGCGCATCCCGAGGCGATGCCGTTCCTGCAATGGATCAAGACCGCAAAACCCTCGGCCAGCTATGCCACCGAAACTTATAACGGGATTAACGCGTTCTATCTGGTCAGCCCTGCGGGGCAGCGCCAGGCAGTGCGCTGGGGTGTGGTGCCGACGAGCCAGGACACTGCGCAGGCCACGCCGCCCCAAGGCGCTGATTTCCTGGAGCAGGACCTGACGAAACGCCTGGCTGCCGGGCCGCTGCGCTGGCAGCTGAACATCACCCTGGCCAATCCGGGCGACCCGGTCAACGACGCCAGCAAGGCCTGGCCCGGCGACCGCAAGGTGCTCAACGCCGGTACCCTGGTACTGGAGCGCGCCCAGGCGCAGGACAACGGGGATTGCCGCGACATCAACTATGACCCGCTGATCCTGCCCAGTGGCATCGAAGGCTCGGATGATCCGCTGCTGGCCGCCCGCTCGGCAGCCTATGCCAGTTCCTATCTGCGGCGCACCAGCGAAGTCAGCCAACTGCCTGCTACCCAGGAGTCCCGTCAATGAACGCCCCTCGACACTTCGCACCGCTGGCTCGGCTGCTGCATTGGCTGATGGCCCTGATGATCATCGCCATGCTGTTTATCGGCGCAGGCATGGTCGCCTCGGTGTCCGAGCGCCACGAATGGTTGCTCCAGCTGCACAAACCTCTGGGCATCGCGATTCTGTTGCTGGTGATCGTGCGCCTGGTGGTGCGCTTCACCCGCCGTACGCCGCCGCTGCCAGCCGATCTGCCGGGGTGGCAGGTATTGGCGGCCAAGGCCTCGCATGTCTTGCTGTATGCCTTGATGCTGATCCTGCCGCTGTTGGGCTGGAGCATGATTTCGGCAGCGGGCGACCCGGTGATGCTCAGCGAATCGCTGCGGTTGCCCTCCATCCTGCCAGCGGATGCCCAGACTTTCGCATGGCTGCGCAAGGCCCATGGCTACCTGGCCTATCTGTTGTTCCTAACCGTGCTGGTGCATCTGGCGGCAGCGCTGTTCCATGGGTGGGTGCGCCGGGATGAGGTGTTGGCCAGCATGTTGCGCGGCAAGGACTGACGCTTAACCCGTGGCGGGGG
>NZ_JBHFJB010000090.1:12287-22332 GCF_057334555.1 Pseudomonas sp. AGC41 | reverse complement strand
CCCCCCCCCCCCCCCCCCCCCGAGGAGTGGGGCGCCGGGGAATTTCAGCGCAACTCGTCGACCATGTCCTTGACCGTGCTCAGCACGTCCTTGCCCAGTTGCATTGAGCGTTTGCCGGACCAGCCCGTGTGTGGGTTCGGGTGGTCGTCGTGGTCCTTGAACGGCATTTCCAGGGTCAGGGACAGGCAATCATATTTTTGCCCGACGGCGTTGCAGGCCAAGGTCATGTTGGCTTGGCCCGGTTCGTCGCGGGTGTAGCCGCGGGCGATCTGGAAGTCCTTGGTCTGGTGCTTGAGGTGGCTGCGAAAGCGCTCTTCGAGTCCGGCGATGCGTGGCGTATAGCCAGGGTTGCCTTCGCAACCGGCGGTGAAGACGTGGGGTATCTCTTCGTCACCGTGGACATCGAGGAACAGATCGACGCCGTACTTTTCCATCTGCTGCTGTACGAAATAGACCTCGGGGCTGATTTCCGTATTGGCGCTCTGCCAGGCCCGGTTGAGGTCCTGGCCCATCGCGTTGGTGCGCAGGTGCCCGTGGAACGCGCCATCCGGATTCATGTTCGGCACCAGGTACAGATCGGCATTGGCGAGCAAACGGTTCAGCTGGGCGTCGTCCTGATGCTGGAGCCGTTCGATTACACCCTCCATGAACCATTCGGCCATATGCTCGCCGGGATGCTGCTGCGCAATGATCCAGATCTTGCGTCGGCCCTCGGCACCGCTGCCTTTGCGCAACAATTGAATATCACGGCCCTCGACGCTTTTGCCGGTCGCCAGCAGTTCGGTACCGGCCTTGTGCTGCGCCTGTTCGATCAGCCAGTCGTGGCGGCCGCGGCTGTACGGTTCGAAATAGGCAAACCAGGCGTGGGGCTGTTCGGCTTCCAGATGAAAGCGCAGGGCGTCGCCCTCGAATTGCGTAGGAATACGGAACCAGTTGACATGATCGTAGGACGCGACGGTCTGGTAGCCTGTCCACGCCTTGTTGTAGGACGATTGGCTGGCGTTGAGCAGGCGGAAAGAATATTCCTGGCCGACGTGCAGGCCACTGGCCTTGAAATGAAACCATTGGAAATGCCCGCTGCGGGTGTCTGGTCTGATTTTCAGCAGCGACTGCAATGGGTTGCTGATGTCCACGACGTCAATATTGCCACTGTCGAAGTTGGCGCTGATATCAAAGGAAGATTTAGCCACGGTCACGGTTCCGGTAGAGATCTTGTGGCCGTTACTTTACACGCAGGACGAGCGAACCGGGACGATTGGCGTCATGAAAAGAAAGGGGGCGCCCTCCCTGGACGCAGCAGCAGATTAGACAGTCCCTGAATGATTCTCAAGTGCTGCCTGTCGTTCATTCGCTCTGCTGCGGCGCAGAAGCTTTGGTGAGCGAAGTGCGTTTGTTATCATCGCCGTCATCGAAGCAGCAGCATCCAAAGACTTCATTAGCCTGAAGCCATAAGCCGAAAAATCGGCAAAAAAAGACCCGGCAAAAAGCCGGGTCAAAAACCGTGATTAGCCTGATGAGGAGATATTCCAGAGGTCCGACCTAAGGTCCTCTGGCCTATCGACTGATCTCGCGACCAGCTGATGCAATAATAATCATTATCATTTGCAAGTCAAATGTTTTTATTGCCTCAATTGGAAATTGTTTCTCGTGGCCCGCATTCGCGGCGTCATTTCAAGCGTTGCGGCTAGCGCGCCGGATAGCCATCCAGGGTCCGGTCGAGCATGACCTTGGCCAAATCGATCATATGCACCACCGACAACGCCAGGTCACGGCTCGGGCCGTTCAATCGGCTGGCAGACTCCTGAGCGGTGGCGGCTGCACAACGCAGCAGGTCGCAAGCGTGAACCAGCGCTTCCTCTCCACTGATGCTTTTGTTGGCGTCGAAGAAGCGATGTTCCGCCGGATCGGCAATATCCGGTTTCAGGTAGTGGTCCAGGGCTCGTTTGGCCGCAGGGCAATCTTGAAGCGAGGAAAATGGGTTGTTCGAGGGGGCTGCGGGCTCATCGTTGTTGGGCTTGTCCATGATGTCGATTTTCTCCGTGCAGGTTTGGAAATCCTCATTCCAGATTAGTACTCAACGTAATTGTGACGATAATTTAAATACTACAACTTGTGTTTTGCTGGAGGGCGTCAGCCACGTATCGTGCCGCTCATGGATAAATGGATAGAGTTGGTCAAGGCCAGGATGAAGGAGCAGCACATCACGCAAGTGGTGCTCGCAGAGCGTCTGGGTATGTCTCAGGGAGGGGTCGGCCATTGGCTGACCAAGCGCCGACAACCCAGTCTCGGAGACATGAACAGGGTGCTGCAGGAGTTGGGGCTGGAATTCCTCGAGGTGGCAATGGTGATCCGCGAGCCGGACATTTCCACCGACGAGGGCATGGCCCTGGCACAGAAGTACAACCCGTACTTTCGCTACCCAGTCAGTGACTGGCGCGACATCGGTCTCGTTCGCGAAGAGGATGCCGCTGATTACGGCCAGCGGCGCTATGAGCTGACGGACTACCATGCACGGGGCGAGGCGTTCTGGCTGGTGGTGGTGGGGGATGCGATGACGGCGCCGAGCGGGCTCAGCATTCCTGCAGGCATGTCGATCCTGGTCGACCCGGCGATCGAAGCGGTGCCCGGCAAACTGGTGATTGCACGATTGCCAGGCAGCAGCGAAGCGACTTTCCGCAAGCTGATGGAAGAGAGCGGGCAGCGTTACCTGGTTCCGCTCAATCCGACTTATCCGAAAACCCTGTTTACCGACCAATGCCGCATTATCGGCGTGGTCGTGCAGGCAACCATCAGGTTCTGACGGGATCGGCCCGGCAACCGGGCCGAATCTCTATTCTTCCAGTTCCACCAGCGCGCTGCCCTCGCTGACCATCTCTCCCTCCTGGCAATACACCGCCTTGATCACGCCAGCCTTGGGCGCGCGGATGCTGTGCTCCATTTTCATCGCCTCCAGCACCACCAGTTGCGCGCCGGCTTCCACCGCCTGGCCAGCGCTCACCAGCACCCGAACGATGCTGCCATTCATGGGCGCGACCAGGCCGCCCTGCTGGCTGTGGCTGGCCTCGGCCGCGGCCAGCGGGTCGTAGCAGTCGACTCGATACAGATCGCCCTTCCATTGCATGTAGAGACTGTCGCCGTGGCGAATGGCTCGATGTTCGCGGCGCACACCGTTGTGCTCGATGATCAAGTGCTCGCCCCTGAGCTCGGCGCCGCGACCAGCAACATCCAGAGTCACGGCGCGATTCTGGCCATCGCAACTCAAGTGCAGGGTGATTTCCGCTGGCAGCCCCAGGCGCAGCCCGGCGGTAGCGGCCCACGGCGAGTTGCTGTCATCGGCGCGGACAACCGGCGTCAGGCTCAAGGCGAAACCCTGGGCCGCAGCGTGCCAGAAATCGTCATCCAGTTCGCCGGGCTCCGGCAACAATTGCGCCTGGTAACGCGGGATGAAACCGGTGTCCAGTTCCGCCGCCGCGAAGGCGGGATGAGCAACAATGCGCCGGAGAAAGCCGATGTTGGTTTTCAGCCCGCCAATGGCGAACTCGTCGAGCATCGCCAACAACCGCAAACGTGCCTGTTCACGGTTTTCCCCCCAGGCAATCAGCTTGCCGAGCATCGGGTCGTAGAAGGGCGATATCTCGTCACCTTCGTCAACACCACTGTCTACCCGGCGGCCTGGACCTTCGGTCGACTCGCGATACAGCGACAAGCGGCCTGTAGCCGGAAGAAAATCATTGGCCGGATCTTCGGCGTACAGACGTACTTCGATGGCGTGACCGAGCAGCGGCACCTGCTCCTGGGTGATCGGCAACGGCTCGCCCTGGGCAACGCGGATTTGCCAGGCCACCAGGTCGAGCCCGGTAATCGCTTCGGTCACCGGATGCTCGACCTGCAACCGGGTATTCATTTCCATGAAGAAAAATTCGCCTCGCGAATCCAGCAGGAACTCCACCGTACCCGCGCCGACATAGCCGATCGCCTTGGCCGCCCGTACGGCGGCTTCGCCCATCGCCCGACGCAATTGCTGGCTCAGGCCCGGCGCCGGTGCCTCCTCCACGACCTTCTGATGGCGACGCTGGATCGAGCAGTCGCGTTCGTTGAGGTACAGGCAGTTGCCGTGCCGGTCGGCGAACACCTGGATTTCCACGTGGCGTGGCTTGAGCAGGTATTTTTCCACCAGCATTCGCGCGTCGCCGAACGACGATTGCGCCTCACGCTGCGCGGAGGCCAATGCCTCGGCCAGTTGGCTGACCTCCTCGACGACCTTCATGCCCTTGCCGCCGCCGCCTGCCGTGGCCTTGAGCAGCACCGGATAACCGATGCGCTCGGCGGCGGCGCGAAAGGTTTCCAGATCCTGGGCTTCACCGTGATAGCCGGGTACCAGTGGTACGCCGGCGGTTTCCATCAAGGCCTTGGCGGCGGACTTGCTGCCCATGGCTTCGATGGCCGGGGCGGGTGGGCCGAGAAAGATCAACCCGGCATTTTCGATGGCCCTGGCGAACCCGGCATTCTCGGAAAGAAAACCGTAGCCTGGATGAATGGCCTGGGCGCCACTGGCTTGCGCCGCAGCGATCAGTTTGTCGATTTGCAGATAGCTGTCAGCCGCCTTGCTGCCGCCCAGGTCGACACGCACGTCGGCTTCCCGACTATGACGCGCGTCACGGTCGGTGGCGCTGTGCACCGCAACGGTGGTCAGGCCCATGGCCTTGGCTGTGCGCATGACGCGGCAGGCGATTTCGCCGCGGTTGGCGACCAACAGGGTACTGAGGACAGGGGCGCTCATCGACGCGGCTCCTTGTTGTCTGACTCGGTTTGCCAGCTCGGCGGTCGTTTTTGCAGGAACGCCCGCAGGCCTTCCTGGCCTTCAGGGCTGACCCGTATCCGCGCGATGGCATTTTCGGTGTAGCGGCGCAACGCCGGGGTCAGTGCCCCGTTGCCGACTTCGCGCAGCAGTTCCTTGCTGGCGCGCATGGCCGCCGGGCTGTTGAGCAGCAGGTTTTCGATCCACTTGCCGAGCTGTTCATCCAACGTCTCGGCCGGGTAACTGTCCGACAGCAAACCGATTTCCTTGGCCCGTTGCCCACCGAAACGTTCAGCCGTCAGGGCGTAACGTCGTGCCGCGCGTTCGCCGATGGCCTGCACCACGAATGGGCTGATCACCGCCGGCGCCAGGCCGATGCGTACTTCAGACAGGCAGAACAGCGCATCATCGGCGCCGATGGCCATGTCGCAGGCGCTGATCAAACCCAGCGCGCCGCCGAATGCCGCGCCCTGGACAACGGCAAGAGTCGGGATTTTCAGCTTGGCCAGGTTATACATCAGCTCCGCCAGTTCCCGGGCGTCGTCGAGGTTGGTGTGGTAATCGAGTTCGGCAGATTGCTGCATCCAGGCCAGGTCGGCACCGGCGCTGAAGTGTTTGCCGCGACCACGGATCAGCAGGAAGCGCAGGTTCGGATCGCTGCCGACCTGGTCCAGGGCGAGGATCAACTCGCGGATCATCTCGGCGTTGAACGCGTTGTTTTTCGACTCGCGGTCGAGCCACAAGGTGGCGAAGCCGCGCGGGTCCGTCTGCAATTGGAGCGTATTGTAATGATTCATGGACGTTCCCCGGTTACATCCTGAACACGCCGAAGCGGCTCGGTTCGATGGGCGCGTTCAGCGACGCGGACAAGGCCAGGCCCAGCACATCGCGGGTCTGCGCCGGATCGATGACGCCGTCGTCCCACAGCCGCGCGCTGGAATAATAGGGATGCCCCTGTTCTTCGTACTGGTCGAGGATCGGTTGCTTGATCTCGGCCTCCTGAACTGCGCTGAACGACTGGCCGCTGCGTTCGGCCTGTTCGCGTTTGACCTGCACCAGTACGCCGGCCGCCTGTTCGGCGCCCATCACGCCGATCCGCGCATTCGGCCACATCCACAAAAAGCGCGGGTCATAGGCGCGGCCGCACATGCCGTAGTTACCGGCGCCGAAACTGCCGCCGATGATCACGGTGAATTTCGGCACCCGGGCGCAGGCCACGGCGGTCACCAGTTTTGCGCCGTGCTTGGCGATGCCGCCGGCTTCGTATTTCTGGCCGACCATGAACCCGGTGATGTTTTGCAGGAACAGCAGCGGTATCCCGCGCTGGCAGGCCAGTTCGATGAAGTGCGCGCCTTTTTGTGCGGCCTCGGCAAACAGGATGCCGTTGTTGGCCAGGATGGCGACTGGGTAGCCGTGCAAGTGGGCGAAACCGCACACCAGCGTCGTTCCGAACAGGGCTTTGAATTCATCGAACACCGAGCCGTCCACCAGACGTGCGATCACTTCTCGCACGTCGAATGGTTGCTTGGCATCGGCTGAAACCACGCCGTACAGTTCCTCACTCGAATACAGCGGGGCGATGGGCGCGCGTTGCTGCACATCACCGAGCTTGCGCCAATTGAGGTTGGCCACGCTGCGGCGGGCCAACGCCAAGGCATGTTCGTCGCTGTCTGCATAATGGTCGGCGACACCGGAAATCTTGCAGTGCACATCGGCACCGCCCAGGTCCTCGGCACTGACCACTTCTCCAGTCGCCGCTTTTACCAGCGGCGGGCCGGCGAGGAAAATCGTTGCCTGCTGGCGGACCATGATCGCCTCGTCCGCCATCGCCGGCACGTACGCGCCGCCAGCGGTGCAGGAACCCATGACCACGGCAATCTGCGCAATGCCCTGGGCACTCATGTTGGCCTGGTTGAAGAAGATCCGGCCAAAGTGCTCACGGTCGGGGAATACTTCGTCCTGGCGCGGCAGGTTCGCACCGCCGGAGTCCACCAGGTAGATGCAGGGCAGGCGGTTCTGCTGGGCGATGGTCTGGGCGCGCAGGTGTTTTTTCACCGTCAGCGGGTAATACGAACCACCTTTGACGGTCGCGTCGTTGGCGACAATCATGCATTCGACGCCTTCCACGCGCCCGATCCCGGCGATCACGCCGGCGGCCGGAACGTCTTCGCCGTACACCTCGTAAGCCGCCAGCGGACTGATCTCCAGGAACGGCGAACCCGGGTCGAGCAAGCGATTGATGCGTTCCCTGGGCAGCAATTTGCCCCGTGAGGTATGCCGTTCCTGGGCCTTGGCTCCGCCGCCTTGCTGGACGTGGGCGAGTAAAGTACGCAGGGCCTCGACTTGGCCGAGCATCGCATCGCGGTTGGCGCTGAATTCCGGTGAGCGTGGGTTGAGCTGAGTGTGCAGCGTGGCCATGGTCAGCTCCGTTAGCGGGTTTCGTTGAACAGTTCGCGGCCGATCAGCATCCGTCGGATCTCACTGGTGCCGGCGCCGATTTCATACAGCTTGGCGTCACGCAGCAGACGCCCGGCCGGGAATTCATTGATATAGCCGTTGCCGCCCAGAATCTGGATGGCATCGAGGGCCATCTGCGTCGCGCGTTCGGCGCTGTAGAGGATCACCCCGGCGGCGTCCTTGCGCGTGGTTTCGCCGCGCTCGCAGGCCTGGGCCACCGCATACAGGTAGGCGCGACTGGCGTTGAGCTGGGTATACATGTCGGCGACCTTGCCCTGAATCAGCTGGAATTCGCCGATGCTCTGGCCGAACTGCTTGCGGTCGTGAATGTAGGGCACGATCAGGTCCATGCACGCCTGCATGATCCCGGTCGGGCCACCAGACAAGACCACGCGTTCGTAGTCGAGGCCACTCATCAGGACTTTCACGCCACCGTTGAGTGCGCCGAGGATGTTCTCTTCCGGCACCTCGACGTCGTCGAAAAACAGCTCGCAGGTGTTGGAGCCGCGCATGCCGAGCTTGTCGAACTTGTTGCTGCGGCTGAAGCCTTTCCAGTCGCGTTCGACGATGAACGCGGTAATGCCGTGGGCGCCTTTTTCCAGGTCGGTCTTGGCGTAGATCACATAGGTGTTGGCGTCAGGCCCGTTGGTGATCCAGGTCTTGCTGCCGTTGAGAACGTAGCGGTCGCCGCGTTTGTCGGCGCGCAGTTTCATCGAGACCACATCGGAGCCGGCGTTCGGTTCGCTCATGGCCAGGGCGCCGATGTGTTCGCCGCTGATCAGCTTGGGCAGGTATTTGGTTTTCTGCTCATGGTTGCCGTTGCGATTGATCTGGTTGACGCACAGGTTGGAGTGGGCGCCGTAGGAGAGGGCGACCGAGGCCGAGCCGCGGCTGATTTCTTCCATCGCCACCACATGGGCCAGGTAACCCAGGCCAGCGCCGCCATATTCTTCCGGGACGGTGATGCCCAGCAGGCCCATGTCGCCGAACTTGCGCCACATATCGGCGGGGAACAGATTGTCAATGTCGATCTGCGCCGCCCGAGGCGCCAACTCTGCCTTGACGAAGGATTGCACCTGGTCGCGCAACATATCGATGGTTTCGCCGAGGGCAAAATTCAGGGATGGGTAGCTCATGGGACACCTTTTGGATTTTTTGTCGGGTGCGGGGAGCCGTGGGGGGCGCTCACCTTTACGTTAACGTAAGCGCGCGGGCAATGACTGTCAATCGCTCTTTACGTTAACGTCAACTTGGATCGCTCAGTTGGTCAGCGTGAAGATCGGTCGAGGGAAAACCCAAACTCCAGACAGCACAAAGGGGAGCCGAAGCTCCCCTTTAATTTTGTCGTCGCGTGCTCTTTTTTTATTATTGAGGGGCGGCCTGTTGTTGTTTTTGGCAGCCGTGACCCTTTACCGCTGTTTTTGGCGATCCCCATCCGGGATCAAGAGCAAACGTATTTTTTTGAGCGCTGATCTGCGTTTTCGCCTTGCGATCCAACCGATCCGGGAGCTACCTGGAGGTAGTTTTATTATTCTCTGCCCGGTTGCGGGTTGCTCCTGGAAGCACCCTGAAAAGCACATCTTCTCCAAAAAAATCTGTTAGCTGCGTCTCTGCCGTGTTGTTTTTGTTATGTCAGAGTCGTTTCGTCTTGTTTTTATTAGGTTTGTCGCTTTTTTTTATTCTTGTTGTGCTGGAGATATAGCAGGTGTCGTGCCAACTTTATAAAATCCTTTTAAATCAATTAGTTAATTTTTATCGCTGAAAACCCTGCAGGACGATTCCAGACAAATTGTTTCCGTGTTACTCGTTTCGGCCCCGTTACAAACGGGGCGGTAACACCTCACTGCGCGAGGCGGGCCCTGGCCACACGAGAGCCGCTCGAGCGACCCAGGACGTCGCAGATCTGCTCGCCCGCTGCAATGAGCGCATCCAGGTCCACGCCGGTCTCGATGCCGAGGCCGTTGAGCAGGTACAGCACGTCTTCCGTGGCGACGTTACCGCTGGCGCCCTTGGCATAAGGGCAGCCGCCCAGGCCGGCGATGGAGCTGTCGAACACGGCGATACCTTCCAGGAGGCTGGCGTAGACGTTGGCCATGGCCTGGCCATAGGTGTCATGGAAATGTCCCGCGAGTTTGTCCCGGGGCACGTCGGCGCCGACCACCTCGAACATTCTGCGCGTTGCGCCGGCGGTGCCGGTGCCGATGGTGTCGCCAAGGGACACTTCGTAACAGCCCATGGCGTACAGCTCCCGAGCGACCCACGCGACCTGCTCGGGCTTGACCTGGCCCTCATAGGGGCAGCCCAGCACGCAGGACACGTAGCCGCGCACGCTGACGCCGTTGTGCTTCGCCGCCTCCATGATCGGTACGAAGCGTTCCAGGCTTTCCTTGATGGAGCAATTGATGTTGCGCTGGGAAAACGCCTCGGACGCCGCGGCGAACACCGCGACTTCCTTGACTCCGGCTGTCAATGCGTCCTCGAAACCCCGCAGGTTCGGTGCCAGGGCGCCATAGGTTACCCCAGGTTTGCGCCGGATTTGCGCAAACACCTCGGCCGAACCGGCCATCTGCGGCACCCACTTGGGCGAGACAAAACTGCCGACTTCGATGTAACCCAGGCCCGCATCGCTCAAGGCGTCCACCAGGCGCACCTTGTCCGCCACGCTGATGGGTTGGGACTCATTCTGCAGGCCGTCGCGGGGGCCGACTTCGATCAAGCGTACAAAGGAGGGGAGGGACATGGGATTGACCTGTGGTGAGTTGCCAGAACATCGAGAACCTTGTGGGGGCG
>NZ_JBHFJB010000090.1:11649-12251 GCF_057334555.1 Pseudomonas sp. AGC41 | reverse complement strand
GAACAACTGGCAAAATTGATATGACTGACACACCGCCATCGCGAGCAGGCTCGCTCCCACAGGGGACGTGTTGTTACTGGACAACTTCCTCGCCCTTGATCGTCTGCTCCAGCGCCTGGATGCAACGTTCTTCGGCGGTGTCGAGCTCCAGCTTCATCTGTTCGATATCCAGCAACTGCTGTTCGAGTTGTTCACGCCGTTCGGCGATTTTCGCCAGCATGCTGTGCAGCTGCTTCTGATTGCCGCTGCTGGGGTCGTAGAGTTCGATCAACTCACGGCACTCGGCGAGCGAAAAACCGATGCGCTTGCCCCGCAGGATCAGTTTCAGGCTGACCTTGTCCCGCGGCGAGTAGACACGTTCCTGACCCCGCCGCTCCGGGCGCAACAGACCCTGCTCTTCATAGAAGCGGATGGCGCGGGTGGTGATATCCAGTTCGCGGGCGAGGTCGGAGATGCTGTAGGTCTGGCTGCTCATGGAAGCGCTCGAAACGAAAGGGATTGGCGCTAAGCTAATGGCAGGTTGACGTTCACGTCAAGCAATGAGCTGTCGACGAAACCTGTGGGAGGGGGGCTGCTCGCGAAAGCGGTAGTCCAGCCAATAT
>NZ_JBHFJB010000090.1:0-11577 GCF_057334555.1 Pseudomonas sp. AGC41 | reverse complement strand
CCCCCCCCCTCCCACATTGGACAGGCTAAATCCTATCAAGCTTCTTCTCATGCGCCGTCACCTGCTGGCACAGCTCGATCATCTGCTCGCGCATCCAACGGTTGGCCGGGTCCTGATCGGTGCTTTCGTGCCAGTAGAGATGGGTTTCCACCGGCGGCACATCATTGACGGGCAAAAGGAAAGCATGCAGATCATGGCGGCGGGCAAAACGTTCGGGAACGGTCATGACCATGTCGGTCTGCTGCAGCACCTGCGAAGCCATCAAATAATGCTGCGAGCGCAGGGCGATCTTGCGCTGGATGCCCATCTTGCCCAACGCCAGGTCGACATAACCGAGGCCGTTGCGGCGGCTGGAAATATGTACATGGGTCTGGGCCAGGTAATCATCCAGGCTGAGTTTTTCCTTGCCCGCCAACGGATGGCCCTTGCGCATGGCACACACGTAGCGGTCCTCCATCAGCTTGACGTGACGCACCTGCGGATCGGTATTGAGCGGGGCGTCGACCGCAAAGTCCAGGCGGCCGGCGGCCAGCTCCTTGGTGGTTTCCCGACGCTTGGACAGGAAACTTTCGATGGCCACGGTCGGCGCCAGGCGGCGCAGGCGCTGGAACAGCGGCGGCAGGATCACGCCCTCGGTGAGGTCGGTCATGCTGATGCGATAGGTCTTGACGGCTTGCAGCGGGTTGAAGATGCGGCTTTCCTGTACCGACACCCGGAGCAGCGACAGGGCGTTGCGCACCGGCCCGATAATATTCTGCGCCATCGGCGTCGGCACCATCCCTTGGGCGGTGCGCACGAACAGCGGGTCGTTGAACGTCTCGCGCAGACGCGCCAGGGCATTGGACACCGCCGGCTGAGTGATGCCGACGATCTGCCCGGCGCGGGTCAGGTTGGCTTCGGTGTAGATCGCATCAAAGACAATGAAAAGGTTGAGGTCGACCTTGCTCAGATTCATGGCGCTGCACTCTTGTTCTTGGGCTTGTTGTGAGGTGCCGGAAGGCGATGCGAATCAGTGAACCATATATCGGTGATGAATGTTAATACACGCCGAGAATAGGTTAGGTAAATTTTCGTAGCTGAACTAGCATCGATTTCATGACCTAAAAACAACCTCTGCCAAGAAGGTGCTGCCCATGGATTTTGCCTACTCCCCCAAGGTTCAGGAACTGCGTGAGCGCGTCACGGCGTTCATGGATGCCTATGTCTACCCGGCCGAAGCCGTGTTCGAACGGCAAGTGGCAGAAGGCGACCGTTGGCAGCCGACCGCGATCATGGAGGAGCTCAAGGCCAAGGCCAAGGCCGAAGGATTGTGGAACCTGTTTCTGCCCGAGTCCGAGTTGGGGGCCGGGCTGACCAACCTGGAATATGCACCGCTGGCGGAGATCATGGGACGTTCGCTGCTGGGCCCGGAGCCGTTCAACTGTTCGGCGCCGGACACCGGCAACATGGAAGTGCTGGTGCGTTACGCCAACGAGGAACAAAAGCAGCGCTGGCTCGAACCGCTGCTGCGGGGCGAGATTCGTTCGGCCTTTGCCATGACCGAACCGGACGTTGCTTCCTCGGACGCCACCAACATGGCCGCCCGTGCCGAGCGTGACGGCGATCAGTGGGTCATCAACGGCAAGAAATGGTGGACCTCAGGCGCCTGTGACCCACGCTGCAAGATTTTGATCTTCATGGGCCTGAGCAATCCCGACGCACCTCGCCACGCCCAGCACTCGATGATCCTGGTGCCGGTGGACACCCCCGGGGTGAAAATTGTCCGTCCGCTGCCGGTGTTCGGCTATGACGATGCACCTCACGGCCACGCCGAAGTGCTGTTCGACAACGTGCGGGTGCCGTACGAAAACGTCTTGCTGGGCGAAGGACGCGGCTTTGAAATCGCCCAGGGTCGCCTCGGCCCGGGGCGGATTCACCATTGCATGCGCTCCATCGGCATGGCCGAGCGCGCATTGGAATTGATGTGCCAGCGCGCGGTCAGCCGCACCGCGTTTGGTAAGCCGCTGGCGCGCCTGGGAGGCAACATCGACAAGATCGCCGACTCGCGGATGGAAATCGACATGGCGCGCCTGCTGACGTTGAAGGCGGCATACATGATGGACACGGTCGGCAATAAAGTCGCCAAAAGCGAAATCGCCCAGATCAAGGTCGTCGCGCCGAACGTGGCCTTGAAAGTCATTGATCGGGCGATCCAGATCCACGGCGGGGCCGGGGTTTCCAATGATTTCCCGCTGGCCTACATGTATGCCATGCAGCGCACGCTGCGCCTGGCCGACGGTCCGGATGAAGTACACCGGGCGGCTATCGGCAAGTTCGAGATCGGCAAGTATGTGCCGAAGGAGATGTTGCGCAGCGGGCGCTGAAGCTCTTTCACGCTGAGACTGCTATCGCGAGCAGGCTCGCTCTCGCATAGGTTCATCGGTGGACGCGTTATTGGCGTTCACCGCAAGCCCCTGTGGGAGCTAGCTTGCTCGCGATGGCGGCCTCCAGGTCAATGAATCAGCTCACTCCTTGACGCTCATATACTCCTCGGCCCAACGGATATATTCCTCGGGCTGGGTGTAGGTGTGGGTCAGTTCCGTGGCGCTGAGGTCTGACGCCTGGGTGAAGATCTGACGCTGTTCCCGCAGGCTGTCGTAGGTGGCCTTGATCGCAGCGAAATACGCGCCGTGGCCGTCGATGGTGATTCGTACACCCAGTTCAGCCAGGCGTTTATCGTCGCGCAGCAGCGGGTTGCCATAAGTCACGAGCATCAGCGGTACGTTCAGGTTCTCGCTGATCTGCTCCAGATGCTCGAAATCCTGCACGCCTACCATGCAAATGCCGTCCGCGCCGGCGCGCTCGTATTGTCGGGTGCGACTGATGATCTCCTGGACCGGCAAAATCCCTGCGTTCGTGCGGGCGACAATGGCCATTTCCGAGTCGACTCGCGCCTCCAGAGCCGCGCGAATCTTGCCGACGCCTTCGGCCACGCTGATCAGGTCAGTGGATTTGCGGCCAAATTGCGCCGGCAGCAAGGTGTCTTCAATCGTCAACGCCGCCACGCCGGCGCGTTCGAGCTCGATGATGGTTCGCATCACATTCAGTGCGTTGCCATAGCCATGGTCGGCGTCGGCGATCACCGGCAGTTGCGCGACACGTCCGATGCGGGTGGCCTGCTCGGCAAATTCGCTGAGGGTGATCAGAGCAAAATCCGGCGCGCCCAATACTTGCAGTGACGCCACCGAGCCTCCAAGGATGCCCACCTCGAAACCCAGGTCGGCGGCAATGCGCGCCGACATCGGATCGAACACTGAAGCGGTGTGGTAGCAATTTGTGGAAGCCAGCAATTGGCGGAAATTTCGACGCAAATCTTGATGGGAAAGCCTGGACATATGAGTTCCACCAATGGAATGGAAGGGCTTGAGCAAAAGTGTCAACGCCTAAGGATGGAAAGCTATCACGCGGGACGGCCAAGGATGATGACGAATTTACAGGGACAGGCTGGCCGAAGTCGATCCCGTGAGATATGGCAGGCGCCGCGCCGCTATGCCGCCACCGCCTGACGATCGTGTTTGAACAGCGGCACGGCGCGTACCGTGTCACCCGGCTGTACTTGCAGGCGCTTGGCGGTCAGGCGATCGACGACCAGGCCCTCGCCGTGCAGGTGTCCCCGGGCGCTGGTGACGCGGCAGTTTTCCAGGCGCCGGTTATGAATTAGCCAGACCGGCGCCTGTTCGTCCGGGGTGCCTATGGCCAGCGTCAGCGACTGGCTCTCGCGGACGCTACGAATCTGCGACACCGGCGCTTCGATCACCGGGCCGGCGTCAAAGATATCGACGTACCCTTTATGGGCAAAACCTTCGTCGCCAAGGATTTTCAGGGCCGGCTCGGTGTTCGGGTGAGCCTTGCCGATCACGGCCTGGGCCTGTTCGGTGAGCAGGCAGGTGTACAACGGTTGGCGGGGCATCAGTTCGGCGATGAAGGATTTGTTGCCCATGCTGGACAACTGGTCGGCATAGCTGAAGTCCTTCTGAAAAAAATGTCGCCCGAGGCTGTCCCAGAATGGCGAGCAACCTTGTTCATCAGCGTGGCCGCGCAATTCGGCGATCAGCTTGTCGCCAAACAGCCCGGAAAACTCCGCCACGAACAGCAGCCGCGCCAGGGACAGCAGGCGCCCATTATGACCTTGGCGTTGCCGGGGATGAAGGAACAGCGAGCAGATTTCCGATTGCCCGGTCATTTCGTTGCTGAGGAACAGCGTCGGTATGTGCCGCTGGATGCCCAGCTCAGGCGCCGAACTGACCGTGACCCCGAGCCGGTAGTTGTACCAGGGCTCGCGCACTCCGACTGCGCCGGTCAGTGCACTGATGCCCACCACTTGCTGGTCATCGTCTTCAAGCACGAACAGGTAGTCGGCGTCCGCCCGTTCGACCTGCCCGGCAAAGGTGCGCTGGGCCCAGCGTATCCGGTGCGCCAGGCGCTCCTCGTTGGCCGGCAGGCTGGTGAATCCAGGGCCGGCGCAACGGGCGAGGTCCATCAGTGCGGGCAAGTCGGTAAGGGCGACCGGGCGGACTACCACGATGCGCCTCCTTCGACGGACCTGGTGCGACGCTGCCGCACGGTGCGCAATCGATTGCAGCTCATAAGCTGACCACCCGGACCCGGTCACCGTCGGCAATCTCCAGCGCGGCCAACATGTCGGGGTGCAAACGCACCGGACCTTCGATGTCGAGGTCCAGGTCGGCGATGATAGCCCGGTAATTGCCCAGGCCATCGTTACTCACCAGGTAGCGCCCCGTGGCGTCAATCTGCCGGCTCGGGCGCGCGAGGATCGAGCGGCTCTGGATGATCGAGCGGATGTTCGCGACCCGGGCCTGCATCGTCGGTCCGCCGTCAAAGATATCCACGTAGTTATTGGTTTCGAAACCCTCGCGTTCGAGGATGTCGAATGCTTCCTGGCCGTCGGGATGGATCCGGCCGATACAAGCCTGGGCCTGGGGCGGCAGCATCGGGACATAGATCGGGTATTGGGGCATCAGGTCGGCGAGAAAGGTCCGACTCTGCAGGCCGCACAATCGTTCGGCTTCGGTGTAGGACAGGTCGAAAAAGTGCTGGCCGATGGCGTCCCAGAAAGGCGAATGGCCTTCTTCGCTGCTGTACCCGACGATCTCGGTGATTACCGAGTCGGCAAAGCGTTGCGGATGAGCGCCGATAAACATCAGCCGGGCCCGGGACAATAATTGCGATTGCGGCGTGTGCACGTGTGCGGCGTCGATATGAAAGCCGCGCAGCAGCGTCTGGCCATTCAGGTCCTGGCACAGCGACAGTGCCGGTACGCCATGCTGGATGTTCAACTCCCGGGACTCGCTGGAAAATGGCCGGTTGCGCAGGCTGTAGAATGGTTCGTTGCAACCGGTGGCGGCGACGATTTCCGAGCAGCCCACCAAGCGGTCTGACACCAGGTCCTGCAGGACAAAAAAATAGTTCTGCGCACCGGGGCCTTGTACATCGATTTCGAACGAGGCACATGAAGCGAGGATTCTGTCCCGCAGGCGATCAGTGTCGTCGGGAAGCGAAGTGACGCCCACCAGGCTGTCGCGGGCCAGTTGTTGCAACTGCGACAAATCGGTTAACTGAACTGGACGTAAAGCCAGCATGGATAACACTCCTGTTTCAAAAGAGCCCGCTGAAGGTGCCGGGCTTGACGATCACTGTCGATGTCCACGCGTTGAAGCTTGTAGCTGATATTTACCACCGTCGCGTTACAGCAGTGGCGCGAGATAGGCGCTCCAGGTCCGCACCGATTCGGGACTGCGCAACAGGTCATTGCGCACTTCGATCAGCACCGAATCCAGGCCGCGACCGTCGCCGTGGACTGGAACCGTCATGTCACTCAACGGGCTGACCTTATAGGGCTGGTTACCGGCGGCCCGCAGCGAATGGCGCGCCAACCCATCGACGATACGCTGGGCATATTCCCGGGCTTCGCCAAACAATACCCCGGCCTCAAGGGCTCGTGGCTGGCCGTAGAACACTGGTGTGAAGCTGTGGATGCCGACCACCCGCACGCTCCGGTTGGCGGCCAGGCGTCGGTCGATCAAGGCGCGCAGTTGATCATGGAATGGATGGTACAGGCACTGCTGGCGATAGGCGCGCGTGGCGTCATCCAAGGACTGGTTGCCAGGAATCTGGTAGATCTCGCTTTGCGCCGGAATGCTGTCAGCGACGTGCAGCGGACGGTTCAGGTCGATCAGCAGTCTTGAGTAGTTGGCTGACAGCAACGTTGCGCCAAGGGTTTCGGACAGTCGCTCGGCCAGACCCAGCGCACCGATGTCCCAGGCAATATGTTCCTGAGCGGCGGTTTCATCCAGGCCCAGGTCGTTCAGTGCGCTTGGGATAAAGCGGCTGGCATGTTCGCAGACCAGCAATACCGGATGCTCGGAGTCTTCGCGCAGCAACCGGAAAGCGGGCTCGGTATAAAGACCCGATTCGGCACATTCAATGGATTCACGCATAGTGTTCACAAAGTTCGGCTGATGACAGCGCCTGGGGCAAGGTGTCGGGTAGCGCCCGGCCGTACAGGGCACATATGATCTTGTGTACCGATGGCACCACAGCCAGGCACGGTACAGTGATCGGGTCTCTGAAGAGAGGCATCCGTGCTCCTTGCCGGGATGAATGCTGGGTTTCTTTTGTAGCGCCGAAAATAGTATTTGGGTAGCGGGTACCACGTGTCCAGAGGTTTTTGCTTTCCGTTTGAAAAGCCTGAACTCACGTAGAGGCCTTGCAGGACAAGGGTTTCGTTGGAATCGCAATGTATGTCAGCTATCGCCTCAGTCTGTGTCAGACATACCGCCTTTTTGTCTCGGTTATTTGGTTTCATATAAGGTGTTGTACAAGAAAAAACGGGAGGGTTGCTGCCATGAGCCGTCCGACTGCCTGAGTACCCAATGTGCAAGCTACTCGCCTGACCTTGATTTGCCACGCCCGCACCGCCGCTCAGAAAGGTGCGCGTTTCGGCTTGGACGAACCGCTGGATGCCGGTTGGCTGGCGACACGTGCCGAAATCGGCCGCGAATACCGGAACGTGCGCCACCTGCTCTGTGGACCAGAGCTGCGCGCCCGCCAGACCGCGGCGCTGTTGGGCCACGATCCGCGGGTGGTCCAGGCGTTGGCCGATTGTGATTTCGGCCGTTGGCGCGGGAGGTCTGTCGATGAATTGCTCAAGACGGAGCCGGAATGCCTTCACGCCTGGCGTGACGACCCGGACGCCGCGCCCCACGGCGGCGAGTCCATCAGCCGGATGTGTCGTCGGGTCGGCGACTGGTTGACGACGCTGCAAGACACTCCGGGCCATTGGCTGGCCGTTACCCATCCGTTCGTGATTCGCGCTGCCCTGCTGAGCGTCCTGGGTTGTCCGATCAGCATGTTTCACCGGATCGACATCGAATCGCTTTCCGTCACTGAGTTGCGTTTCAACGGGGTGTGGCGATTTCGCAGCCAGGGGCCTGGCCAGGAGTCGCAGGTATGAAGCGACTGTCGGTGATAGGCATCGGTGCCGGTGATCCCGATCACCTGACGATGCAGGCGGTGAAGGCCTTGAATCAGGTCGACGTGTTTTTCCTGATGGACAAAGGGCCTGGCAAGGACGCGCTGCTGGATTTGCGCCGCGACATCTGTCGCCGCTACATCACTGAGCGCACCTACCGTTTCGTTGAAGCCCGCAGCCCCGAGCGCCGGCGCGAGGATCTGGACTACACGGCCAGTGTCGAGGCACTTAACCGGGCGAAGCAGGCAACATTCGAAAGATTGATCAATGAGCAATTGTCTGACGGGCAGCGTGGCGGTTTCCTGGTGTGGGGCGACCCTTCGCTTTACGACAGCACCCTGCGCATCCTGCAGGCGATTCTCGACTCGGGACGCTGCGTTTTCGAGTTCGATGTCATTCCGGGGATCACCAGCGTCCAGGCCCTCGCGGCGCAACACAAGGTGCCGTTGAACAGTATTGGCGGCTCGCTGGAGATCACCACGGGCCGCAGGCTGGCGGCGGGGCAGGTTGGCGATGCCGCGAGCACGGTGGTGATGCTTGATGCCGAGGATGCGTATCGCCAGGTCAGCGATCCTGAAACGCAGATTTACTGGGGCGCCTACGTGGGGACGGCGGATGAATTGCTCATTGCCGGACGGCTGGGGGACGTGGCCGATGACATCGAACGCACCCGCAAGGCGGCGCGACAGGCGAATGGGTGGATCATGGATACGTATTTGTTGCGTAAACCTTGATGCTGCGAATGAACCTGTGGCGAGGGAGCTTGCTCCCGCTCGACTGCGAAGCAGGCGCAAGACGTTAGCCATCTTGTGCATCGCGATTGCTGCGCAACCCAGCGGGAGCAAGCTCTCATCAAACAAAATCCATCCCCTTGTTCTCCAAAGCTTTTTTAAGCCGCGATCACTCGAACACCCAGCTTTGTAGCCTTACGCTGTAAGGCTCTAAGCTGACGATCACGGCTTTTGGCCTCGTACTCTTCCATATCCTGCGCCACGTAAGGCTGGCCTTTGGTCAGCATGGCGTAGATCAGGCGGGCCAGTTGATGAGCCGTAGCCTTGATGGCGCAGGCCGTATCCATACGAGCCAATCGGGCGCGGTGACTGGCACCGATAAAGCTTTTATCGTTGCGGGCGCTAGAGGCCGCCTGCTTCAACGCTTGTGCCGCCCGGTTAAATACCTTGGGGACATGACCGGGCAAGGGTTTTCCTCCCGATATTCGGGTTGAGGGCGCCAACCCCATCCAAGAGCTGAAATGTTGCTCAGTCGGAAACCGCGACAAATCAGGTCCGACTTCGCTTGCCAGAACCAAGGCGGATTCGATTCCGATAGTGGGAATCGCGGTCAGATCCACGCCCATGATTCTCACAAGTGCCTGGTGCAAGTTGGCTTGTTCATCTGCCGAACGATGCGGGCTGCGCAGTGGCTTGGCGGGTTGCGTGGGCTCATGGTTCAGTACTGGGAGTCGATTGAGTGCCTGGGTGATGGCCTGATCACATTCGGCAATCTGCTTCTCAAGAAAATCATGAGCAGCCACTTCCTGAGCCAAGGCATGCAAATGCTCGACTCGCCAGTTACCGTGCAGACTGCGGGCGATGGTTTGGTAATCGGCCTTGATACGGCCGTCTCGGAAGTTGGCTAAAACTTGAGGGTCACGCTCGCCATCGATGATGGCCTTGATGATTTTCATCCCTGTCACACCAGCGATGTTGCTGATGACATTGGCTAACTGAATGTTCATCTGCGTCAGGGCTTTTTGCATGCGGTTGATGGTCTTGGCTTGATCACGAACCTTCATGGCCCGCTGGCGAACCAGCGAACGCATCGAGCAAATATCATCAGCGGGCCGGAACGCTCCTCTGAGTAAGCCATGGGTCATGAGCTGCCAGATCCATTGGCAATCCAGGACATCGGATTTACGCCCGCTTATCTGGCGTGTAGCACGGGAGTTAACTAGATACACCTCAAAGCCCCTCGAATCGAGAAGCTCGAACAGCGGTATCCAATAGACACCGGTGGCTTCCATCGCCACGACTTTGATTTTCAGCGATTCCAGCCATTCGGCCAGCTTCACCAAATCCTCAGTAAAGGCCGGAAAACAACGAACCGGCTTGTCGCTTTGATCGGGATTGACGCCGACCCAGTGCTCGCGGCTGCCAATATCGATACCGGCACAATGAGGGTGAACGACTTCAAATCGTTTCTGCTGCTTCTTGCGCGCCATGACAATTCCTCGCAGGATTGAACGGCGCGCGGGGCACACGGTGTCGAACGGATTCACTCTCTCATACGTGGTCACAGCTTGCTGTGCCTACAACGACTCCACGCCGATACCGTGCCGGCCACTCTCCCTCGCGGGTGCGCACACACCAGTGATAGCTACGGCCTCTGTCCCCGCGCGCACCCAATATTAAGCCGAACACTTGTTTGCTGCGCGACAGCGCAGCGTCGGCGACGCGGCGGGGACTCCCTCGCCACGGAGAACCTCGAAGGCGTCGTTACCCTCGCCCAAACCGCTCCCGGTACACCGAGGGCGCCAGCCCCACCACGTTGCGAAACGCTACCCGGAAACTTTCCACCGACCGATAGCCACACAGTTGGGCGATGTTGTCGGTGTTGTCTTGCGTGCTTTCCAGCAATTCCCGGGCCCGTGCCAGGCGCTCATGTTGCAGCCAGGCCTTGGGCGACACACCGCAAGCCTGGGTGAAGCGGCGCAAGAAGGTCCGTTCGCTCATGGCGGCGTGACTGGCCAGATCGCGCACTCCCAGCGGCTCGTGGAGACGTTCCCGGGCCCATTGCATGACGCCGGACAAATCGCTGCGCGGCGTGCGGCTGACTGGCGAGGGGATGAACTGCGCCTGGCCACCGGTGCGTTGGGTCGGCATGACCAGTCGACGCGCCACGGCATTGGCGACCTGGGCGCCGAAATCCCGCGCCACCAGGTGCAGGCACGCATCGATGCCGGCCGCGCTGCCAGCCGAGGTGATGATCTGGCCTGAATCGACATAAAGTACATCGGGATCGACTTCGATGGTCGGGTAGCTGTGGGCCAGTTCGTCGGTGTAGCGCCAATGCGTGGTGGCGCCCAAGCCGTCGAGCAGCCCGGTGGCCGCCAGGACAAAAGCCCCCGAGCAGATCGACAACAGACGGGCGCCACGGGCATGGGCTCGTCGCAAGGCCTGGAGCAGGGCATCGGAGGGCGGTTCGCTGCGACTGCGCCAGCCCGGCACGATAATGGTTCGCGCGCTGTCGAGCAGCTCCATGCCGCCATCGGCCAATACCTGGAAGCCGCCCATGGCGCGCATCGGGCCGTCGTCGACAGCGACGATGCGGTGTTCATACCAGGGAAAATCAAACTCGGGCCGTGCCAGCCCGAATATCTCGACGGCAACGCCGAATTCGAACGTGCACAGCCCGTCGTAGGCGAGAATCGCGACGAGGCCAGGGGTAGGCTGCATTTGGCGGAAAATTCCCACAGAGTGTCTTGTACGCCACTGTAGCGGTTGGCGGCGGGTGGATAAAGTCTCTCCAAGCCCTATCCGTCCCTGGAGTAAACCCGATGACCAGCCCTGTTCGCGAAGTGTCTGCCGCGCCGTCCGACATTGCCCTGCAGCATTTCAGCCGGCGTCTGATGTTCGAAACCGATTGTTCCGACGTACGTGCCAGCCAGGACGCCGGTGAGATCGATTTTGTCCTCGTCGATGTGCGCGGGCCGCAGGCCTATGCACGCGGGCACGTGCCCGGGGCGATCAACCTGCCGACCCGCACGCTGACCGCCGAGGCGCTTGCGGCCTATCCCCAGACCACCCTGTTCGTGGTCTATTGCGCGGGGCCGCATTGCAACGGCGCCAACAAGGCCGCGGTGCGCCTGGCGACCCTGGGGTACCCGGTCAAGGAAATGATCGGTGGCGTCATGGGCTGGCTCGACGAAGGTTTTCGCCTGACCGGTTCCGTGGAGCGCGTGGCGGAGCAGGCGGTCAGCTGCGATTGTTGAAGTAGGGTGCGACGCCCGTGTGGCGAGGGGGCGAGCTCCCTTGCCACACGGGCTG
>NZ_JBHFJB010000089.1:49822-69420 GCF_057334555.1 Pseudomonas sp. AGC41 | reverse complement strand
GCAAGCTCCCTCGCCACGCTGCCCGCTCAAACCACGTCGTCCACGATGATGTGCCGCTCATCCTTTGAACAGAGTTCGATCCGGGCCTGGACCCGATACACGTTGCGCAGCATCTGCTCGGTGATCACTTCTTCACTTCGACCGCAGCCTTGCAGGGTGCCCTCGGCGATGACCAGCACCTGGTCGGCAAAGCGCAACGCCTGGTTCAGGTCGTGAATGGCGATGAACACGATGATCGAGTGCTGGCGGGCGAGGGCGCGCATGAAACTCAGGACCTGGACCTGGCGGTGCATGTCCAGGGCGCTGGTGGGTTCGTCCATCAACAGGACTTCGGGCTCGCGCACCAGGGTCTGGGCGATCGACACCAGTTGCTGCTGCCCACCGCTCAGTTCACCGAGGTTGCGAAACGATAAATCGCTGATGCCCAGTGACGCGAGGATGCGGTCCACCACTTCCAGCTCATCGGCTTGCACTGTCCAGCCGGGCGCCTGCTGTTTGCGCGCGAGCAGAACCGATTCGTAGACCGTCAGCCGGGCGTTGGCGTTGAGATTCTGCGGCATATAGCAAATGCCCTGCTGGCCTCTGCGCGAGCCTTCCAGGCGAACATGGCCGGGGCCGTCGATGAGGCCGGCGATGCGTTTGAACAAGGTCGATTTTCCGGCCGCGTTGGGGCCCACCACCGCCACGACCTCGCCACCAGTGAGCAGCGGCGTAGTGATCCCGTCCAGTATCGACCGACGACCATAACGAGCGCCGACACCTTGCAGCTCGATTGTCACCATGACTGTTTCCTGCCGCCCAGAATGAGAGAAATGAAGAACGGCACGCCGATCAGCGACGTGACCACGCCGATCGGAAAGATCGCCCCGGGTATCAGGGTCTTGCTCACCACCGAACTGGCCGACAGGATCAGCGCGCCGGTCAGCAGCGAGGCCGGCAGGAAGAAACGCTGGTCTTCGCCGATCAGCATCCTGGCGATGTGCGGCCCCACCAGGCCGATGAAGCCGATGGTGCCGACAAACGCCACTGGAAACGCGGCCAGCAGGCTGACCATGACCAGGGTCTGCAAGCGCAACTTGCGCACGTTGATGCCGAAACTCGCGGCTTTTTCATCGCCCAGGCGCAGGGCGGTCATGGCCCAGGCGCGGCGGGCAAAAATCGGCAAGGTGACCAGGATTACCAGGCAGATCACACCGAGTTTCGGCCAGGTGGCCTTGGTCAGGCTGCCCATGGTCCAGAACACCACGGCGGCCACGGCCTGCTCGGTAGCGAAGAACTGCACCAGCGCCAACAGCGCATTGAAGGTGAACACCAGAGCGATACCGAGCAGCACGATGGTTTCGCTGGTCATGCCCCGGCGCAGGCTCAGGACATGGATCAGCAGTGCCGAGAGCATCGCCATGATAAAGGCATTGAGCGGCACCATGTATTGGGCGATCACCGGCACCAGGGCCACGCCGAATGCCAGGCCCAGGGCCGCGCCGAAACTGGCCGCCGCCGAGATGCCCAAGGTGAATGGGCTCGCCAGCGGATTGTTGAGGATGGTCTGCATCTGCGCGCCGGCCAGGGACAGCGCGGCGCCCACGGCCACGGCCATCAGCGCCACCGGCAGGCGAATATCCCACATCACTACCCGCACCTGGGGCGCCGCGGCATCGGGGGAGAACAGCGCGCCCAGCACTTCATCCAGGCTGTAGCTGGCCGGGCCGAGGGCCAGGTCGAGCAGCACGCTGCACAACAGCAACAGGGCCAGGCCGATCAGGATCAAGCGTTTGCGCCAGACCTGCTCGCGGTAAATCGTGCCCAGGGCGATCCCCTCGATACGGCCATTCATGGTTGGGCCTGCGCGGGCTTGAGGCTGACGAAATACCCTGGCTCATAAGGCACAGGCAAGAAGCGCTGGTGAAACTCGCGAAACGTCGCGTCGGGGTCCAGGTCGCTGAACAGCTCCGGATGGAACCACTTGGCCAGTTGCTGGATGGCGATGAACTGGTAGGGGCTGTTGTAGAACTGGTGCCAGATGGCATGAAAGCCCTGGGTTTGCTGAGCCTTGATCCCGGCATAGGCCGGGCGGGCGGTGTACCACTGCAATTTGCGCCGCGCCTCGGCCAGGTCGGCACCGGGCCCGACACCGACCCAGTGCCCGCCCGGCGCAAAGGCCTCCCAGTTGGCGCTGGTGACCACCACCTGTTCCGGGTTGGCGACGATCACCTGTTCCGCGTTCAACTGGCCAAAGGTGTTGGGAATGATTGCGCTGGCAATGTTGCGCCCACCAGCCAGCTCGACAAAACGGCCAAAATTTTCGTTGCCGAAACTCAGGCAGCAATCGTCGGTGTAGCCGCCGATGCGTTCGATGAACACTTTCGGGCGGGGCGGCTGGCGGGCCTGGATCACGTCGGTGACGCGACGGATTTGCTGGTTGCGAAAGGCAATGAACGCCTCGGCGCGTGCCTCTTCGCCGAACAGCTGGCCAAACAGGCGCATGGTCGGTTCGGTGTTCTGCATCGGGTTATTGCGAAAGTCGACGTAGACCACCGGAATGCCCAGCGCATCGAGCTTCTCGATGTAGCGCGCGTCCTCGGTGGCGTGCTGGGCCTCGATGTTGAGGACGATCACGTCCGGTTGCTGGCTGATCGCTTGCTCGATGTCGAAGGTGCCGTCTTCGAAACCGCCGAAGGTCGGAATCCGGGCAATTGCCGGATAGCGCCGCAGGTAGGCGCCGTAGGTGTCCGGGTCGGACTGGATCAGGTCCTTGCGCCAGCCGACGATGCGGCGGATCGGGTTGTCGGTGTCGAGCGCCGCGACTAGGTACAACTGGCGACCCTCACCGAGAATGACCCGTTGCACCGGAATGTGCACCTGGACCTGGCGGCCGAGCAAGTCGGTGACGGTGGTTTTGGTGACAGGCGAGGTGCCTGAAAAACACAGGCCGCTCAGCAACAGGGTGGCAGCACCCAGCAGCCAGGCGGTGAGCGATGAGCGCGTCAGAAGTGGAATCTGCATGGTTGGAACCTTGTCAGGGATCGCCCCGCCAGCGGTGCACGCGCTATTCGGGGCGAGGCGCAATCAGAAGTCGACCGTCGCTGAAAGCAACAGGGTGCGTGGCGCGCCTTGGGAGAACGCACCGTAGGAGGCCACGCCGGACCAGTATTCGCGGTCGAACACGTTCTGCACCGTGGCCCGCAACGTGGTCGGCCGGCCCTCGAACACCGTGCTATAGCGGGCGCCGGCATCAAAGCGCGTCCACGGGTCGAGCTCTTGGGTATTGGCCTGATTGACGTACTGGCTGCCGGTATAGATCGCTCCGCTGGTCAACGTCAGGCCCTGGACCCAAGGGGTGTCCCATTCGGCCCAGAGATTGGCTTGTACCTCGGGCACGCCCACCGGTTTGTTGCCGCGATTGGCAGCGGTCCCGCTTTTGGTGAGTTCGCCGTCGAGCAAGGTGACGCCACCGAGCAGGCGCGTGCCCTCGCGCAGTTCGCCGAACATGTTCAGTTCGATGCCGCGGTTGCGCTGCTCGCCCTGGACCGAATACACGCTCCCCGCGGTGCCGTTGGTCAATTCGCCGGCGGGTTTCTTGATCTGGAACAGCGCCAGGGTCGAGGTGAACGTGCCGTAGTCGACCTTGACCCCGACTTCTTGCTGGCGAGAGATGTAGGGCTTGAAGATTTCGCCCGAGTTGCTCGCGGTGGCCGGCGCGGTGTCGCCCTTGCTCAGGCCTTCGATGTAGTTGTAGTAGAACGACACATGTTCCCAGGGCTTGACCACCGCGCCGAACAACGGCGTGGTTTCGCTTTCGTCATAGGCGCTGGTGACATTTCCGAGAGTGTTGTAGTTGTTTGATTCAATGCTCTGCTTGCGCAGGCCAAGCGTTACCTGGACCCGTTCATCGAGAATCGACAAGGTGTCGGCCAGGGCCACGCCGGACAGTTCGGTATCCGAGACCTTCGCCACATCGGGCGACACGATGGACGGTTTGTCGCGTGCCAGCGGGTGATAGATATTCGAAAACACCGGGGCGCCGGAATTGATTCCTCGGCGCAATTCATCGCGATAGCGGCTGGCCTGCAAGGTGGCGCTGTGGCTGACCGGACCGGTTTCGAAGTGGGCACGGGCACCGGCATCGACGGTGTAACGCTCCACCTCGAACTTGTAGTAGCCCGGTATCGAGCGGGTGTCGCCGGCGCCGTTGAGGATCGTCGGGGTCTGGTCCGACAGTCGTGCCACATCGGACTTGCCGCCCCCGGCGTGGCCGAACACCGTCAGGTTGTCGCTCAGGTCATATTCGCCACTGAGCAGCGCCGACTTGTCGCGGGTTTCGGACCAGCCCCATTCCTGGGTCACGTTGCTGCGCCCGTTGGCCGCCGAAGGCACCTCGACACCACTGGCAATGGCAAACGGCCGGGAGGGCGCGTCCCACTGTTCTTCCTGGCTGATCAGGTCCAGGCTGGTCCTGAACCGGTCGCCCTGGTAATCCAGGGAGATCGCACCGATGCCGACATCCCGGGACTGCTTGTCAATCGCGGTGTCGCCACCCTGCAGGCTGCCGTTGATGCGCACACCGAAGCGGCGATCCTCGCCGAAGCGGCGGCTGATGTCGACATGCCCGCCTGCCTGGGTGTCCATGGCGTAGCTGGCGGTAACGCGAGTCAGGTCCTGGTCCAGCGAGCGCTTGGGCACGATGTTGATCACGCCACCGACGCCGCTGTTGGGCGACATGCCGTACAACAGGGCCGCCGGGCCCTTGATGACTTCGATGCGCTCGGCATATTCAGTGAACACCCGGTAGTTCGGCGCCACGCCGTACACGCCGTCGAACGCCAGCTCACCCAGGTTGCCTTCGCCCACCGGGAAACCGCGAATGAAGAACGAATCGACGATGCCGCCGGTCTGGCCGGTGGAGCGCACCGAGGAGTCGCGTTCCAGCACATCGGCGGCGGTCACGGCCTGCTGGTCCCTCATCAGGGTCGAGGTGTAGTTGCTGACGCTGAACGGCGTGTCCATCAGGTCCTTGTTGCCCAACAGGCCGACCCGGCCACCACGGGCCACCTGGCCTCCGCTGTAGGCCGCCGGCAAATCCCCGGGGCGCACCTCGGCGGCGTTGATGGTGGTTGGCGCCAGGGCCAGCCCACCGTCGCCAGCGGATTTTTCCAGGGTGTAGCTGCCATCGTCGCGGGCGACCAGTTCCAGGCCGCTGCCGGCCAGCAATCGGGTAAACGCTTCACGCGCGGTGAACTGGCCTGAAAGGCCCGGGCTGTTCAAGCCTTGGGTCAGGGAGGGTTCAAACGATAATGCGATGCCGGCCTGCACGGCGAACGCCGACAACGTGGCACCCAAGGGGCCTGGCTGGATGTTGTACGACTGGCTGGCAACGTTGTCCAGCGGCGCGCCCGGTGCCGCCCAGGTGCATGGGCTCAAGGTGGAAAGCGCAACGCTGAGCATGGCACTGCGAATCGCCAGATTGAGCGTGCGATCCGAACGCAGGGGGCGGGCAACGGGCATGGCGGGGTGATCCTGTGCAGAGGGTTTGCTCTCTAAGCCAGCCAGGATTGAAAAAAGTATCAGCCCCGCCCGAATATTTTTTCAGGGCTCATGCCGGCGCCAGCATGACCCAGTAATCGCCCAGGCGGGATGTGACGCGGATGGGGTAGGTTCGGGCGAGCATGTTCAGGGTCTGCCGGCTGTCGTTCAGGGGAAAGGCGCCGGATATCCGCAGGTTGGCGATCGCCGGGTCGCAACGCAGGACGCCGTTGCGATAACGGCTCAGTTCGTTGACGAAATCCGCCAGGCGCATGTTGTCGGCCATCAGCATGCCCTGGGTCCAGGCCAGCACTGACTTGTCGACAGGTTTCAGGGCGTCGATGCCCCGGGCGGTAAAGCCGCTGCTCTGGCCAGCCCCGACCACTTGCTCGCCGATGCCCTTGACCTCGATGCGCACCGCGCCTTCCAGCACGACGAGGCGAGTATGGCCGGTGTCTTCGCGAACGCTGAAGCGCGTCCCGAGCGCCTGCATCCGGCCTTCGCTGGTCTGCACCCGGAACGGCCGGGCGAGCGCTGCTGGATCCGCTGCGGTCTGGACCAGTATTTCGCCTCGGCGCAACAGCAGCAGGCGCTGGCGTTCGTCGAAGACCACATCGATTGCGGTGTCGGTGTTCAACGTCAGGCGGGTGCCGTCGGTCAGGGTCAGGTCGCGGCGCTCGCCCACCGGAGCGCGGTAATCGGCGGTCCACTGTTGCCAGTCGTTGAGCTTCCAGCTGCCCCAGGCCAATGGCGCCAGGGCGAGCAGGGCGGCCAGCTTGCCGATGGCGGCACGCCGCGCCGGATTGCTCGGGCGGTCCAGCGCCGGCATCGCCAGCGCGGGCGGCAAGCCTTGCAGCTTGCTCAGCAGCAGTTCGGCCCGCGCCCAGGCCTGGCGGTGGGCCGGGCTGCTGGCACGCCAGCGTTCCCACTCCAGGCGTTCGGCGTCGTTGACGCTGCCTTCGCTCAGGCGCATCAGCCAATCGGCGGCTTCGTTGAGAATGGCCGGGTCGAGGGCGTGGCGGTCATGGGCAGGCATTCAGTCCACCAGCAACAGGCAGTGCAGGAAAGCCTGCTTCATGTAGCGCTTGACGGTGATCAGCGAAACGCCGAGTTGCGTGGCGATGTCGTCATATTTCAGGCCGTTGATCTGCGACAGCAGGAACGCACGCTTTACCAGGGGCGGCAGGGTGTCGAGCATGGCGTCGATTTCATGCAGCGTCTCGAGCACCAGCAAGCGCCGTTCGGGCGATGGCGCCTCGGGCTCGGGCAATGTCGCCAGTGCCTGGAGGTAGGCGCGTTCGAGTGCCTTGCGCTGGAACCAGTTGACCAGGATACCCCCGGCGACGCAGCTCAGGTACGCACGCGGTTCGTCGATCACCGCCACCTTCGAGGCGAGGATGCGAATGAACGTATCATGGGCCAGGTCGGCGGCGTCCAGCGCATTGCCCAGTTTTCGATAAAGCCTGGCGTACAACCAGCCATGGTGTCCGCTGTAGAGGTCTGCGACGGTGCGCAGGTGACAATCGTTGACCGCTGACCCTGGATCGCTCATGGCTGTTGTATTTTTTTGATAGTGAGAATTATTCCCAATAGTAGTGGAGGCGCTCAGTGCCGCGCAAGGTTGATAGGCGGCATTTTCGGTTTGTGTCGTTATTCGCCAGCCCTGTCGGCGATTCCGAGCGGTTTGTGGCGCAGCAGTATCAACGGCACCAGTGCGATTGCATAGGCAAGGCAGACATAAAGGAAAATGTGCTCAAGGCCGTACACCTGGCTGAGCAATGCGCCAAGGGAGATGCCAATGATCGATGCCGTCTGTGAAACGCCCTGGGCCAACCCCAGCGCCTGGCCTTGGCGGCTGTTGTCGACGCTTTTGGAGATGAGCGCCGTCAGCACCGGCGTGGTCGCGCCCAGCAGCAGGCCCCAGATGAAATAGGCGAGGGCGAAGACGACCGGCTGGCGCGTCAGGCCGGCCACCGCGGTGACGATGACCAGGCCGATGACAATGCTCGCCATCGCCTGCAGCGTTTGCGCCGGATTGTGCCGTTCGAAGTAGCGCGCCCAGGACGTCGCACAAAGAATGAAGCCCAGGGCCAGCAAACCGTAGCAAAGCCCGACCATGGCATTGCTGACCTCGAAGGTCGCCCCCACGTACAAGGAAAACGAAGTCTGCGGCAGCATTCGCGCCAGCAGTAGGAGGCCCATGATGCCCAGCAGCCAGTTGATCGCCGGGTTCAACAGTCTGGGCGGAAGGGGAGGCCCGTCTGCCAGAGCTGCTTTTTTGACTGGCGCCACGTTGGGCAACGCCAGCGCCGCGACGACGGTACATACGGCGCAGAGGCCCGAGGCCACGATGTTGATCCAGAAAAACGTCGCATGATCGAGAATCAGCCCGCCGACCACCGCCCCGAGCAACGAACCGACGTTCGTGGAAATCTGCAGGATCGCAAACAGCCTGGCCCGCCGCGACGGTGCCTCGATGCTCACCCCATAGGCCTGGGCCGGGGCGATATAACCGGCAAAGGCGCCTTGCAGGAAACGCAGGAGCAGGATCACCCAGATATCGCTGCTCAATGCCAGCCCGAGCTGGGTCAACGAGAGCCCCGCCAGCGCGCGGATCATCATCAACTTATGGCCGTAACGATCACCGATCCGGCCCCAGAAGGCACTGGTCAGAATGATGCCCAGCATCGGGCCGACGTACACCGCCGTGCTGGCGAAGCTGAACAGCGCGTCATTGCTGGTCAGTTGGCGCAAATGCACAGGCCAGAACGGCCCGCTCATTTCCATCGCGCCCATGGAAACCAGCTGGATGGAGAACAGCAGGAAGACGAGCAGGCGGACACTGGAAGCCTGGGGGAGACCTATATGGGGCATGGACACATTCGCAGGGCGACAAAGCTGTGTCTTATCCACCAGTGCGCCGATCCGGGCAAGGGGAAAATGTTCCGACAATCATTCCCGGCGTTGGCGCGCACCCGCCCTCGCCACGAGCTTCACTCCGGCCGAAATACCGCCCGCAGACAATCCTGGCGTTTTTCCTTGAACATCTCATAGCCCTCCACCGACTGCTCTAGCCCCATGGGATGGGTCAGCAGGTAGGAGGGGTCCAGCTCACCGTTCTGGATATGTTCGAACAAGCGCTTCACGTAGCGCTGTCCCGGTTGCTGGCCGGAACGCAGGGTCAGGGCCTTGTTGACGATCGCGCCCATCGGGAATTTGTCCAGCAAGCCGCCATAGACCCCGACCACCGACACCGTCCCGCCTTTGCGGCAGGCGCGGATCGACTGGCGCAGCACGGTTCCGCGCTCGGTGTGCAGGCGCAGCAGCTGTTTGGTCTTGTCGTAGAAATAATCGACCTCGGTGCCGTGGGCCTCCATGCCGACGCAATCGATGCAGCGATCCGGACCACGGCCGCCGGTCAGCTCCAGCAAGGCGGCATGCACATCGGTGGTTTCGTAATTGAGAGCGATGGCCCCGGCTTTTTCCTCGGCCAGGCGCAAGCGATCGGCAAAACGGTCGATGGCGATCACCCGTTCGGCGCCCAGCAGGTAGGCACTGGTGATCGCCATCAGCCCGACCCCGCCGCAGCCCCAGACCGCTACCGTATCGCCGCGCTGAATGTCGGCGTTGTCGGCGGCGAAATAGCCGGTAGGCACTGCGTCGGAGACAAACACGGCCTGCTCATCGCTGACGCCTTCGGGAATGCTGAACAGATTGACGTCGGCGTAGGGCACGCGGATATAGGTCGCATGGCTGCCGGCATAACCGCCGAAGGCATGGCTGTAGCCGATGATGCCGCACGCCGGTTGGCCGTAGGCAATGTCTGTCGCCGTGGGGTTCGGATTGGAATTGTCACAGCAGGAAAAGTCCGAGCGCTGGCAGTGCTCGCATTCTCCACAGCCGACAATCGACACCGTGACAACTCGGTCGCCCTTTTTCAATTGCGTGACGGCCGAGCCGGTCTCCACCACCTCGCCCATGAACTCGTGACCGATGATGTCACCGGCCTGCATGGTCGGCACGTAACCGCCCAGCAAGTGCAGATCCGAGCCGCACACCGAGGACAGGATCACCCGCACGATGGCGTCGCGAGGGTTGAGGATGGATGGGTCGTCGACCGTCTCGACCTGAAGCTTGTTGGGGCCTTGCCAAGTCAATGCGCGCATCAGACGGTTCCTCCGTTGAGTTCGGGCTGGTCAGTGGGTGAGTCATTGGCGGATGCCTGAGTCGCCCGGGTGGCGGGGTGTACGAAGAGGAAATCCTGCGTCTGCTGCGGGCGCATCTTGTTCGTACTGACTTCTCCGGTTTCAAGCTGCTGCTTGATGCTGCGCAGCACATTCAACAAGGCTTTGTCCGAGAACCGGGAAATCGCTGCCGCCAGCGCGTAGCCAGCCGCGCCGACCGGCGTCTGGCAAGCGACAATGACTTTGATCTGCGTACCGCGCCCGCCCGGGGCATCGCTGAAATGCATCTGGATATCGTGCTTGAATCGTTTGTCCGGGCCGGCGATCCAGTGCAGCTTGCGGTCTTCCTTGGGCTCGCACTGTTCGAGGTCACAGTGCAACGTCTTGTCCATCGGGCCATGGGCGACCCAGCGATAAGTGCGCTCGCCGGTCTGCTCGATGGCGTCGATCCAGGGCATCAGCGCACCCAGATTGGCCGGGTCGCGACAGAACGCGAACACTTCCCCCCTGGGCTTGCCGACCGTGATGCTGCGGGAAATCACCTTGCTGCCGCCCCAGTCACGATCCTGTTCGAAGCTCTGCTCGAACGGACTATGAGTCAGCGCCTGCTTGACCCGGCACGTGCCGGAGTAGGCACGCCAGGCAGCACACGCGCCAAGCAATACCTGCGGCCAGCCCTTGAGGCCGCCTTGGCGTAGCCCGTTGGCGATCAACAATGAACCGGCCGCCAGCGACATCAGGCGCTCTGGCTTGCCGAGATTGGGATGCGAAGGCGTCGGCACCGGAGCCCGGCTCGCCACCAGTTGCGGGCGTTCAGTCATGATGATTCTCCTTTACTGATTCAAGGACGACATAACGAATGAACCGAGGGTGAAGGAGGTTGTTCCGTTTAAGTCGATGGTTTCCCGATGAGCAGGAGGAGAAGGGTTCCAGCTCGTTGCGCTACCCTGCGGAAAGCCGCATTGGCCCGCCGTCAGGTAAATTTTTTTTGAAATCAAGGGGTTGTCAGCCTGGGCAAATGAGTACATAATTGCGCCCATCGAATGCATCGAGGCGTAAAAAACTTCAATGTTTTCAAGGAGATAGCGCGCTATAAGCGAGTTGGACTCCGATACAGTTTGTATGCGGTTGATGTGGTTGTAGTGCATCAGGCGTCTTGAGGCCGAATAGCAAAATGGTTATGCAGTGGATTGCAAATCCACCTACGCCGGTTCGATTCCGACTTCGGCCTCCACTTTTAAAAGCTCTGTAGATTATTGATCTACAGAGCTTTTTTATTTCCAGGCAAGGAAAGGTTTTGTCTTGAAAAGGCCAATGCCAACCTTGCTTCACAGGGGAGGGATGTATATATTTCCCGCTCTGTTGCACCAGCCTGGATCCTGTCAGATGTACATTTGCCAGTTTCACACGGCTTGACCGCGCTACCGCCCGAATGGCGAAACTGGTAGACGCATGGGACTTAAAATCCCCCGCTCGTAAGGGCGTGCCGGTTCGATTCCGGCTTCGGGCACCATCCAAGATCAAGGGTTTGCGAGCGAAAGCTGATGCAAGCCCTTTTTCGTTTCTGGGAACCGTAAAACAGCCCGGCCGATCACCCCAAACCCGTGGCGAGGGAGCTTGCTCCCGCTGGGTCGCGAAGCGGCCCCAAAACCTGAAAAGCAGGGAGCTTCAGACACACCGCATCCGTTGGTCTGCGACTGCTTCGCAGCCGAGCGGGAGCAAGCTCCCTCGCCACGGGTTTGTCCTTTCTATTGAGTGAGCAGTATCAGGCCGATCAGCCGTTTTTCATCCGCTCGTCGACGCCATAGCACTTCCCGCCCGAGCGAACCCTCTCACAGGTATGCGCAGATCCTGCGCTCCAGAACGGGAGACACATCATGGTAATCGACAATAACGGTCCGGAAGCGCCATACCCGGGACCCGATGAAAAAACACCGGAGACTGGCGAAGGGCATGATTCCGGTCTTGAACAGGCTGAATCCGAGCCAAAGCAGGGCACTGGCGAGAGGCCGGAAGACTGGAATCCGCCGCCGGGAAACCCCGGATCCGATCAGGACGCCCAGACGAACCGCCAGAATGGCGGAGCGAAATAGTTTGCAGATAACTCCATGGAACCCGGCCGCTGCGCCGGGTTTTACAACCTGCGCCGAAACGCTTCGAGTATTTCCCGCATGCCCTTTTTCATCTGCAATTGGGCGAGGGCATCCAGGGGGTGCCACAGGCAGTCGCTGATTTCATTTTGCGGCCTGGCGTCCTTCGAGTCGTTGACCGAGGCTTCAAAGACGTGATGTTCGGTGTCGCCATCGCTGATGCGCATCAGGTAAAGCAGGTTTTCGGCGCTCAGTCCGGTTTCTTCCGCCAGCTCTCTCAGGGCGGCAGCGGCATGCGTCTCGCCACGCTCGACGGTACCGCCGGGCAGGGCCCAGCGGCTTTTGGGCTTACGGACCAGGAGGATGTGGCGGTTTTCTTCGCAGATGACGGTCGCTCGAATTTTCATAAACGTTGCCCACTTACCGACTGTCATTAAATTGCAATATAACTGCAATATTTGAGCCTTGCGTCATCCGCGCGTTCAAAAAGTATTTCGGCTCATACCGCTGGGACCGTGGGCAGCCAGGAAAGGCTGCGTTTATTTCACCAGTGGCTATTGGTGTTGCGGATCATCGACCGGTCATCGCAAAAAATGAATCAGCGCCGGAAAAACGCATCAATGTTGGGTGGACGATCCGGTCCCGGTAATGGGGGAGCGAGAAGAGATGACCACCGTTGAAGACTTCAAGATCAAATCCCACGAGCTTTTAGTCGAGCTCGACACAGCGACGTCAGAAATGATGGCGCTGATCTGTGTCCATCAAATGTCCGGGACTGCCTGGGATGAGGCCGTCCGGCGCCAACACGAGGCCTATGAGCAATGGGTCGCCTATCTGAATGAACGCTTGTAGCTGCATTGCCTCGGCGCAGTTAACAGGCAGATTCTTTGAACGGTCCCGCAGCGGTCATGCCTAATCCATAGACTGACAAGAGGATAAGGCCATGTCTGAACTAGCCAGTTATTTCTGGATCGCGGTTGCGGTAATCGTGTTGTTGTTGGATCTGTGGGCGATCGTCAGCGTCTTTCGCAGCGACAAATCGGCCGGGACCAAGGCAGGCTGGGCGTTGCTGCTGATCATCCTGCCGGTGCTGGGCTTGATTATCTGGGGTGTGGCCGGGCCGCGAGGCATCAAGAATCCGCCTTCGTCGCCCGAGCACAGCAAGGGCTGACATCGGGATATGCGGGCCACCCCGGTCAACGGTTTTTCCATTGGCCGCCGGTGGTTTCGCAGTCCTTTTTCGCTTGCTGAAGCTGTTCTGCGCCGTAGTAGTAGCGGGTGACCTGGGCATTGTCCGGCAGATTCGCCGAGCTGCCACTGCGGTCCTTGCTGGTGGAATGGGAATTGGCCAGGGCCTCCTGGGTCAGCCTCGCCTGGCAGGTGGCTACATAACCCTCGGCGCAACGTTCGACGGGTTTCTTCTCGGTGCTGAGCGTGCCCTTGCTTTCGTTGCTGCACGACCAGCCGATGGCTTCGGCAGGGACGCCCTTGTACTCATAGCAACTGCGGGTTTCGATTGCCGGCACCGCCTGGCTCTGGGACCGGGTGATGACGTCACAACCTTGCGCCAGGACGCTGGCAGGGCTGGCACAGGCGATCAGAAGCAGGACCTTGGCATTCATGATGGTTCTCCCTTTCAAGATGATTTGCAGCGATACCTAACGATATCGAGGCGCAAATAACCTGCTCGTTCCATTGTTTTCCAACCGTGGAACAGGGGAGATCTGCCTGGGGTGATGGCTAGCGGAACTTGGGCAGTGGCGGTTCCGCGGGCTTCAATGACGACAGGGCGCTCTGGATCGTGGGGGCGTCCTTCTCGATATCATTGAGTCGGTCGCGGATTCGTACGGCGGCGGGATGCCCGCCCTGGTGGTCGACCCAGTCGGCAATTTCCTTGCAGGCGGCCGTCAGCCGCGCCTGGCGCGATTCCAGTAGGGTGAGCAGGGTGGTGATGGACTCTTTTTCAGACATGTCACACCTCCGTTATAAGGTCGGGATGGGGCAGCACAAAACCCGCCAGTGATGGCGGGTCATGCTGCAGTTAAGCGTAGTTGAGATATTTCTGATCGGTCGATATCCGGCGCACGACTGGACAATCGGTACGCCGGACGTGTTCATTTCTGTTTCAGCCTGACTCCCTGACCCAGGACGGCGCGACGGAGGCTCGCCAGCGCACATCGGTAATGCCATATTTTTCTGCCATGGGTTTGGAGACCCGCTTGACTTTTTCCCTGCCGAATTTGGGTATACGTCCGACACCCGCATCGCAACTGGCCCAATGCCAAGCTTCGGAGTTATTCATCACTTCTGCACGAATGATGAAAGACTTGGGCTCGCCATGGAGCACGTAGTCGATGATGTAAAGCGATGGACCGCCCATAAATCCTCCCTAATTGATCCTATACGGATGGATACGGAGGCGTTCGGAAAATTCCATCGAATTTCCAGACGGTCAAAACCAAGGCGGACAGGGCTGCCGCGTGAGATGTATCACACACCGTGGATGAAGGCGCTTATGGTGAGGAACCAAACCCGGTTAACCTTCTCCAAGGTGGGCTTCAACACCGGTGCCAGGGATCGAAGGCGACGCAGGTTTGGCACTGAATAAAGGCAGGACATGAATAAATTCGCCAAGGCAGTGCTTGTGGTGCTGTTTGTCAGCGGTCTGTCGGGATGCATTGGCCCGCCCATCGAACTGACCGCGCAAACCGAGCAACGCTTGCGTGTCCAGCCGCCGATCCGTTTCCTCCTGACATTCGATGACGGTCCCAGCGCGTCATCCCTCTGGAACCCGAGCCTGGAGATGCTCGACGCCCTTGCGGACAACCCGGTGCAGCCGGGAATCAAGGCGCTGTTTTTTGTCCAGACGCGAGCGCCACGGGCCGGTGGTAGCGACATCGGTCGTTCGGTGCTGCGGCGTGAGCATCGCGAGGGGCATGTCCTGGGTTTTCACACGGCTACCCATTGGCACACCAACCATCGATCCCTCGATCCCGAAGAGCTGGAGCTGTCACTCACCCACGGTGCAGCCGACATCGCCGCGGTTACCGGCATGCCGCCGACCTTGGTCCGGCCGCCATTCTGGAGCTACGACCAGCGCACCTTCGCCGCCTACCAACGGCATGGCATGCATGTTTTGCTGACTGACCTGAGCGCCAACGATGGCAAGGTCTGGGGCATTACCCTGAGTCCTCGCCGGCGGATAAACCTGCTACGCCAGCTCTCGGAGGTACGTGAGCGCATCGCCGCCGGGCAGCTGCCTGCGGTGGACGGGGTGATTCCGGTGGTAGTGACCTTCCATGACCTCAACCGTTATACCGCCCGTCATGCGCGGGAGTATCTGCAGATCCTGATCGACAGCGCCCAGGCCACCGGATTGAAGACCTACGCGAAACCTTTCTATGACGACCGCCAGGCGCTGGAGCGCGCAGCAATGGCCCGGACCCTCAAGGACGCCACCCAGCCGGTGCGCCTGCCCGGTCTGTGGGATTGGTTATGGAAGCGCGATCCTGACTGACGGGCATATGAGTAGCCAGCGTGGCGACGCTCGGTCGGCCCTTATGGGCGCACCGGGAGTAAGGTAGGCACGGTAACCCCGTTTTCTTGAGGAGGTGACGATCATGAGTACTGCGATGCTGACCAAAATGCACATCAACGGCTATGACGTGCTCAGCGTGAACAGCGGGCCCTGGAGGGTCTGCACCCAGGCGGACCGGTTGGGGTCCTTTGCTTCGCGTGAGGAAGCGTTGGCCTATGCCGCCGCGTTGCCCGCCAGGAGACGCCGCAGCGCTGCGTCCGCCAACGTCAGGTAAACAGACGTTCCGTCGACTTCGCGGCGGGCATCGAACGCTCGCCGCGTCGCCGACCGTTCTCAGGAAGTTGCCAGCTCCAGCGGGATTTCCAGAGTGAACAGGGCGCCTTGCCCCGGTCCGTCGCTTTTAACCTGCAGGCGACCGTTCATCTCCACCGCCGCCAGGGCACAGCTGTGCAGGCCAAAACCGTGGCCATCCTTGCGGGTCGTGAATCCGTGGTTGAAGATCCTCGCCTGATTTTCAGGTGCGATCCCTTCGCCACGGTCCTTGACGCTGACGCAAAGCGTTGTCTGGTCGACGATGCGGACCCCCAGGGTGATTTCCCGTGGCGGCTCGACGTTGGACATGGCGGCCTTGGCATTGCTGATCAGATTGATCAGGATCAGCAGCAGGCGATGCTTGTCGCCCATGATCATCGGAATGTCCTGATAATCCTTGATTACGGCGACTTGGTGTCGGCTGAGCGCCCCCGAATTCATGCGCAATGCATCTTCGAACAGGTCGGCCACATTCAGCGGCTCGATCAGCCGCGCAGCCCCGGCATAGGTCTGCTGAGTCGTGACGATCTCCTTGATGTGGTCGATGCTTTTGGTCAGCTGCGCGAGTTCTTCTATCAGCAAGCCCTGTTCGGTGGCGATGGAATCCACCAGCTCATTGAAATAACGGGGCAACAGCTTGCCTTTTTCATCCTCGGTGATGAACTGACCCAGGTCGGTGGCATGTTCATTCATCATCCTTACCGCTTTGCCCAGCCCTTGCGTCTTGCTGGTTTTCAACTTGCGGGTCACCAGTTCCGCTGAAATGTTGACGCTGTTCAACACATTGCCAACGTTGTGCAACACGTTCGTGGCGATCTCGGCCATGCCTGCCATGCGCGCGGCGTCCACCAGCTCACGCTCGGCCTCCTTCAACTCGCGCGTACGCTCCTGCACGCGTTGCTCCAGCTTGTCGTTGGACGTTTGCAGCTCATGGTTGATCTGGTTGATGAGCGAAGAACTGCGCACCAGCCGTACGGCGAGGTAGATCATCAAGAGCGCCATCAGGCTGGCGCAAACGGCCAGGTACATATGGTATTTGCGATCGGTCGCGGCCGTTCTGCGCTGCGTTTCGTTGAGCAGCTCGTTGATGCTGTCCAGTTCCTGGGCGACGGGGATAACGCTGATGCGATCCAGCAGATCGTTGACCACCGGCTGTTCCTGGATGACGGTCTTGACGTGCCGGGTCAACGAGGTGAAAGCCGGCCGATAGAAGGAGGGTAGCTGGTCGATCTGGCGTTCGAGTTCGCTTAGCTGTCCTTGCAGTTCGCTCGCTTTGTCCGAGGTGACATAAAGCGCGTATTCCAAGGTGGTCAGCGCCAGGTCGAGAACATTGGAGGCGGCGGTCAGCCGAGCGATTTCTCCGTCATCCTTCATCTGTAGCAGCAGCGCCTGGATTTCATCCTCTACCGTCGGAAGAGCATCCAGAGACGCACGCAGCTTGGCATTGTGCTGCTCGAACTGTTCCACCAACAGGGTCTTGTTCCTGACCGCGTCCATGTAGCCGTTGCGTCTCGACGCCCAAAGTGCAGCGAGTGGTCCGGAACTGTTCAGTTGCTCCAATTGCTCCCATCGACTTTGCGCGTCGGGCGGTGGGGCAAGGGACAGGTTGTTGTTGACGCCTATTTTTTTCCTGAGAATCTTCACGTTCCAGTTGGCGTCGGCTTGTTTGAGCTGACGAATGAAGTCCCGTGACTCGAAAAAGGTCGTCGTGTCGTCCGTGTAGGATTTGATCAGGAAGAATATCAGAGCCGAGAACACGGCCAGCGCGGTGGCCAACAAGGCGGGCCATTTGTATTTCTTGATAAGGGAGACGGGGTGTTTCGTCGAGCTGCTTTGGCCTGGGTACACGTCGAGCTCCCTGCTAACGTTCAAACATCGGATGCGTCAGTGAGCAGAGTGTAGCGCCAACGAGGCGGACCAATGTGCTCCGGGCGTATTGCGCTGCGAGGAGGCGCGGCCAGGACTGGCAGCGCCGAGGGGCATTACTTGTTGAGATCGATGAAAGGCAGCGCGGTGTTGGGCAGCATGGTGGTGGGCAGTTCACCGTTCCAACGCTCGGCCTTGGTCAGCTCCACCAGGTTCTGGTTGCTGGCCAGCGCCTGGGCGCGCGCCTTGATCGCCTCGGCTTCGGCCTTGCCGCGCAGCTCGGTGGCCAGCGCGTCGGCCTTGGCCTGGGCAACTTGCGAATCGGCTTCCGCCTGGGCCTGGGTTACCCGAATCTGAGCCTGGACCTGCTCGGTGGCGAGCTGCTGCTCCCGAGTCTTGACCTGCACTTCGGCAGCCATGCGCGCCTCGATGGCTTTTTCGTAGGCGTCGCTGAAATCAATGTTTTCAACCTGGACGCTGTCGATGATCACCGGCCCGGTGATCGTTGCCTTGATCGCCGCCGAAATGTCATTGACCAGTTGCACGCGGTTCTGCACGGCGGCGACGGCGTTGAACTTGCCGAACACATTTTCCACCTGCGTCGGCACCTGCCGGCTGATCATGCGGTCGCGGATGCCTTCCAGGTCCTTGAATTGGGTGTAGACCTTCGCCACATCGGAAGGCGCGATATGCCAGGACACGGACACCTTGAGCTCGGCTGATTGCTGGTCCTTGCTGTACGCCTGCAGGTCGTCATAGGACGTCACTTGGCTCTGTGTGCTGATCAGGCGGACCGACTCGATGAATGGCGTCTTGAATGACAGGCCCGGTTCAACCACCCCAACCAGGGCACCGTTGCGCAAAAGCACGCCACGCTCGGTTTCATCAACCGTGTACCAGCTGCCAAAGAACACGCATAACAGGACCACGCCGATAATTGCCGCGACGATCGAACCGATGGTTTTGCTGGTCACTTTACTTTCCTTGAGTGGGCTAGGGGATGGCATGCACTGTTTCCTTTGTGAAGACCGTCACTGTTTTTTCAAACGCCAGACACGAAAAAGCCCTGAATGATCAGGGCTTTAACGTTAGAAGATGGCGGAGGCGATGGGATTCGAACTCATGGACCTGTTACAGTCGACGGTTTTCAAGACCGTTGCCTTAAACCACTCGGCCACACCTCCGTACTGCGTTGCGGGCGCCATAATACCCGAATGAAACACACTGTCAAACTCTCTACGTAGCTTGTTACAGAGCGTCTGTTATTATCCTTGCCACTGAATGTTTCAAACCCGGAGGAGTGTCGCCATGCGCGAACAGGATTACGCAGTGAACAACAGCGTGCAGGCTGAGCAGCTAGAGGTTAGCCGCGTCCTGCGCAACACTTATGGCCTGCTGGCTCTCACCCTTGCTTTCAGCGGTGTGATGGCCTTCGTCGCACAACAGATGCGTGTCGGTTACCCGAACATCTTTGTCGTGCTGATCGGTTTCTACGGCCTTTTCTTCCTGACCAACAAGCTCCGTGATTCGGCCTGGGGCCTGGTTTCGGCCTTCGCCCTGACCGGTTTCATGGGCTTCCTGCTTGGCCCGATCCTCAACCGCTACCTGGGCATGCAGGGCGGCGCCGAAGTGGTCAGCTCGGCTTTCGCCATGACGGCGTTGGTGTTCGGTGGTCTGTCGGCCTACGTGCTGATCTCGCGCAAGGACATGAGTTTCCTGAGCGGTTTCATCACCGCCGGTTTCTTCGTGTTGCTGGGTGCGGTAGTGGCCAGCTTCTTCTTCCAGATCAGCGGCCTGCAACTGGCGATCAGCGCCGGCTTCGTGCTGTTCTCGTCGGTATGCATCCTCTACCAGACCAGCGCCATCATCCACGGCGGCGAGCGCAACTACATCATGGCAACCATCAGCCTGTATGTATCGATCTACAACCTGTTCGTCAGCCTGCTGCAGCTGTTCGGGTTGATGAGTCGCGACGACTGATAAGGCAGTGATGGCTGTCATGGCCTGAGTTGTTCATTTACAAAAACGGCGCTTTCCCGGAAGGGAAGGCGCCGTTTTTTTGTACTCGGATACCGGCCCCTGTGGGAG
>NZ_JBHFJB010000089.1:42600-49686 GCF_057334555.1 Pseudomonas sp. AGC41 | reverse complement strand
GCTCCCACAGAAATGCGCTCACTTCAAAAGCCTCACTCCATCGGCGGCAAGCGCCGCTTGACCGGTGTCTTCTTGACGATCGCCGTATTGGTTTCAGCAAGCACATTCAACTTGTCCAACACCACATCCAACTGCTCCATCGAGCGCACGTGCAGTCGCGCAATGAAACAGTCTTCCCCCGTCACCTTGTCGCATTCGGTGAACTCACCAATGGCCTGGATCTGCCGCTCCACCTCCTGCAACTGCCCCGGTAACGGACGGATGCGCACGATGGCCTGGAGTTGATAACCAAAGCACTTCGGGTCGACCTCGACGGTGTAGCCCTTGAGCACGCCACGCTCCTCCAGCCGGCGCAGGCGTTCGGCAACGCTGGGGGATGACAGGCCGCTCAGGCTTGCCAAGGCTTTCAGGGAGCGTCGTGAGTCTTCCATCAAGGCGCTGATGAGGATCTGGTCGATGTCGTCAGTCATTTTCGCTCCGTTAGGCAAATACTCGAAGTTGCCTTGATAAAAAAGGTCGAAAGCCAGTCTAGCCTTTTTCAAACCATGGAGAAGCGCCAGGGCGGGTCGGCATACTGTGTCCATTCACTGAAGGAGCCTGAAGATGGACAAGACCCTACGCCGCGGTTCGCTCGAAATGACCGCCGCCATGCTGATTTCCGGCACCATCGGCTGGTTCGTGCTGGTGTCCGGCCTGCCGGTGCTGGATGTGGTGTTCTGGCGATGCGTGTTTGGCGCCGGCACGTTGTTGCTGATCTGCGCCGGTTTCGGTTTCCTGCGCCGGGATCTCCTGACCCGCACGACCTTCCTGCTGGCGGTGCTCAGTGGCGTTGCGATCGTCGGTAACTGGGTGCTGTTGTTCGCTTCCTACTCCCGCGCTTCGATCGCCATCGGCACGGCCGTGTACAACGTCCAGCCCTTCATGCTGGTGGGGCTGGCCGCGCTGTTCCTGGGAGAGAAGATCACTGCGCAGAAGCTGTTCTGGCTGGCGGTGTCGTTTCTCGGGATGCTGGCCATCGTCAGCGCCCACGGCGAGCAGGGGCAGGGAGGCGAGGATTATCTGGCGGGCATCGCCCTGGCGCTGGGGGCGGCATTGCTGTACGCCGTGGCGGCGTTGATCATCAAGCGCCTGACCGGCACGCCGCCGCACTTGATCGCGTTGATCCAGGTCGCCACCGGTATCCTCTTGTTGGCGCCGTGGGCGAATTTCTCGGTCTTGCCGCGGCAACCCGAGGCCTGGGCCAGCCTGCTGACCCTCGGCATGATTCACACCGGCGTGATGTACGTACTGCTGTACAGCGCGATCCAACGCTTGCCGACTGCCGTGACTGGCGCACTGTCCTTTATCTACCCGATCGCGGCGATCTTCGTCGACTGGTTTGCCTTCGGCCATCGCCTCGAACCGCTGCAATGGCTGGGAGTAGCGGCCATCCTGCTGGCGGCTGCCGGCATGCAGCAGGGCTGGGGCAACAAGTCGCGCCGCCCAGCCCTGACGTAACGACTGCCGCGGATCAGAAGATGTAATCGGTGGTCAGGAAGTTCGAATCCCGCTCACGGATGATGTCGCTGATCAGCGCCTTGTTGCTGTCCTGGAACTTGGTCGCGACCAGCGTGCGGATCGAAAAGGTCCGCAGTGCGTCATGAACCGACAATGTGCCTTCGGCGGAGTTTTTCCGGCCGTTGAACGGGAAGGTGTCCGGGCCACGCTGGCATTGGGCGTTGATGTTGATGCGACCGACCTGGTTGGCGAAGGTGTCCACCAGCCTGCCGACTTCGGCCGGGTGGGTGCCGAAAATGCTCAGTTGTTGGCCAAAGTCGGATTCGAGGACGTAATCGATCACGGTATTGACGTCGCGGTATGGCACGATGGGCACGACCGGGCCGAACTGTTCTTCGTGATAGACCCGCATGGCAGTGTTCACTGGATAGAGTACCGCCGGATAGAAAAACGAAGCGCGGGATTCGCCGCCGTGCTGGTTCATGACGCCGGCACCCTTGGCAACTGCATCGGCCACCAGCGAATGCAGGTAATCGACCTTGCCCGCTTCGGGCAATGGCGTCAGTGCGACGCCGTCCTCCCACGGCATGCCGGGTTTCAGCGCAGCGAGCCTGGCGTTAAGTTTCTCGATGAAAGCCGGGGCGATGTCTTCGTGGACGAATAGGATTTTCAGCGCCGTGCAGCGCTGGCCGTTGAAGGACAACGAACCGGTCAGTGCCTCGCTGACCGCATTGTCCAGATCGACGTCGGGCAGCACCAGGCCGGGATTTTTCGCGTCCAGCCCCAGCGCGGCGCGCAGGCGATGGGGGCGCGGATGGAGTTTCTTCAGGTCGCTGGCGGCCTTGTTGGTGCCGATGAAGGCGAATATGTCGATCTTGCCGCTGGCCATCAGCGCGCTGACGGTTTCCCGGCCGCTGCCGTAGATCACGTTGATCACGCCGGCGGGGAAGCTGTCGCGAAAGGCTTCCAGCAGCGGCCGTACCAGCAGTACGCCAAGCTTGGCCGGCTTGAACACCACCGTGTTGCCCATGATCAGCGCCGGAATCAGCGTGGTGAAGGTTTCGTTCAGCGGATAGTTGTAAGGCCCCATGCACAGGGCCACGCCCAATGGCACGCGACGGATCTGTCCGAGGGTGTCCTGTTCCAGCTCGAAGCGGCTGGAACGGCGGTCCAGCTCTTTGAGAGCGTTGATGGTGTCGACGATGTAGTCGCAGGTGCGGTCGAACTCCTTCTGGGAGTCCTTCAGGTTCTTGCCGATCTCCCACATCAGCAACTTGACCACCGCTTCACGCTGTTCGCGCATCCGCGCCAAAAAGGTCTCGACATGACGGATGCGTTCGGCGACACGCATGGTCGGCCATTGGCCCTGGCCGCGATCATAGGCCCGGACGGCAGCGTCAAGGGCCGTGAGGGCGGTCTCGGCATCCAGCAGTGGCGTGCTGCCGAGAATCACCTGCTCATCGCCATCGGCGCCGGCCAGGTGCACCGGGCTGCGCACCGTGGCGAGCGGACCCTGCCAGGTCTTCAGGACGCCATCGACCAGGTATTCACGTTGCTCCACCGGGCCTTCGAGGCGGTAGGCGGGCGGGATGTCGGCGGCACCGGGGAACAGACCGGCGAGGAAGTTGGCTGTGGTCATGTCGTTACTCCATCAATGAAATGAGCCATGGGCAGCTGCGGCCATGAATCGCTTCTAGCGTTATACGCCTTAATGGAGGTGTTTTTTAAGTGTGCCGGGACACGAGGCCCTGCCTTTCACTCAACCGAGCGCGATGCCTGCGTGGCAAGGATGCCTGCTCCTCGCCCCGCAGGGAGGCGGTCATTTACCAGCTTATCCGCACGCCGACATTGCCGGCCACGCTGCGTTGCTGGTTGCTGTCGAGGTTATTGCCATAGTCCACCCCGGCATAGGCGCTGACCGTAGGCGCGAGGCTGACGATGACGCCCGCGCCCAGGTCGGCGGTGGAGGCGCGTTGCTCGGTCTCGATCCGTTGGGCATTGTCGAACGTCACCGTGTCGGTGCCGGAAAAAGTGTGCCAGACATTGGCCCGCAGATACGGCTCCACCGGGGTGTCGCTGATCAGGTAGCGGCCCTTGAGACGGGCACCGAGCCGGCCGGTCCAGGCGCTGTCGGAATCGAATTCGACCCTGGAGATTCCATCATCCTGAGTGTCCAGGGAAATTTTCTGATGGATGATTTGCGCCTGTGGCTCGACGACCCAGTCATTGCCCACGGCAAACGGGTAGCCGACTTCCGCCGAAAGGGTCAGCGCATGCCCGCGGTTATCCAGCTGGAGGCCGCGTTCGGAACGGCTGTCGCCGTTCAGCCGGGTGCCCATGATCACCGTATCGATGTAGCCGCCGGAGGGATCGGTCAGCGTCCAGTACAAGCCATAGCTATCGCCATCGAGTTCTACCTTGCCGGCGCGCCGCCCTTCGAACCCGAGGTTGTAGCCGTCGACGTTGCCGTTCAATTCGCTATGGCCGACGAAGAAACCGATGCGTTGGGTCTGGCTGTCGAAGACCGCCCCGCTGTAAATGTCGTTGCCCACCTGGAAGCCCTTGATGGAACCGTCGAACCTTGGTGCCACCGTGCCGGCCCAGGTCTGATCGAGGTCCTTGCCGTAGACACGCCCCCAACCGGCCCCGAAAGCGCCGGTTTCCGTCAGCAAGCGTTGATCGCCCTGGCGATCATGGAACGTGCCCAGGGCCATCAGGGTCAGTTGCGCGGCAACAGGAGGCAGCACCGACCAGGTGGGGACTTCCGGACGGTACAGGGGAATCGGCGCGGCGCCCGGCACGGCGACCGGCAAGATCGGCAACGAGGGGCTGGCCACAGCGATCGGACCGGCGACCACGGTGGAGCGCAGATACCAACTGTTCTCGTTGCCGGCCACGCCGCCCTTGAACAGGCGGTAATCGAACGCACCGGCCGACACCGATCGCGCCAGTGAGAAAGCCCCGCTGTCGCTGACGGCGCCGCCCTGAGCCTGGACCAGTTCGATGCCGTCGCGGGCAGTCAAGGCGCCTGCACCGCCGATATTCGTGACGGTGATGGCCGTGCTGCCGCTGAGCGTACCGGCGTTGACCACCAGTTTGTCGCTCGGCGAGCCGTCGGCACCGAGCAGCGTTTGCAGGCGCAACTGGCCGCCATTGCCGAAGTAGTTACCTTGTACGGTAAGGGTGTCGCTGGTACGGGTATTGTCTGCGCCGAGGTCGATGGTTCCGGCATTTTCAAGCGTTGCCATCAGGCCGGCGGTGAGCGGGCGGATGTTGCCCTGGCTCGCCGTCAGCAGACTGCCGGCGTCGATGCTCAGCGTGCCGGTGCCGGTAGCGCTGTCGCCCAGGACCAGCGTGTCGTCCAGGTTCAGCCGCGAGCCCTGCGTGAGGTTGACCGACTCCCAGTTGACATAACGAGCAGCGCTGCCGGAAGTGCTCGCCTCGAAAGTCAGTGTGTCCTGGCCCAGTCCCCCGTCCAGGCTGGGCGTGATGGCGAGGAGTGATTCATCCAGATTGCTCAACAGCGCCGTGTCGTTGCCTTCGCCCATAAGGATGGCGGAGCGGATGAGACCGCCGCTCCACTGCAGTTGGTCATTACCGAAACTGGTCCGGACCTCGCCGACGATCTCGCCCCCGCTCACGGCAACCCGGTCGTCACCGCCGCTGACGCTGACATTGCCGCCGATGCGGCCCGCGGAAACGATAATGGTGTCCCGGCCAAAGCCGGTCACCAGATTGCCGATAATCTGCCCACCGGACATGTCGAAAATATTGTCATCGAGTTTCATGTCGACCCGGCCAATGGTGCCGCCGGTCATGGTCGCCTCATCTCCGTCCTCGAACGCTTCGACGATTGTCCCGCCGGTCATCAGGAACGTATCGAGCCCATCGCCCTGGGCCAGGGATAGGACGCTGCCGCCGTGCATGATGAACTCGTCGATGCCCGAGCCTTGTTGTACGTCGCCCACCACCACGCCGTTGGGATTGACCTCGATGTAATCGGTTCCGACGCCGAAGGTGATGTCTCCCTGGATGACCCCGCTGCCATTGCCCGGCATTGTCAGGCGGTTGTTTCCCAGAAGGTCGGTCAAACCGGGGCTGGTGCCGCTGTCGCAAGCATAGATGTCATCGCCTGCCGTCGGCGTCAGGGTGCATGCCGCCATGGCGGGCGGTGCGTCCAGCAGCAGCGGGGTAGTTAGCCACAAGGCATGGAACAGCCGGTTGACGCCATGATTGCGCAAGCTCATCTGCTTTCCCTCAGCATCGGCATCCCGGCCTACCGTCATCCAGCCTGGGTTGCTCTACAGAAGGCACGCGGGGCCTGGCAACGCTCGCTGTATGTGGGGCACGCTAACAAGGGATGATGAGGGTCGCTACTGTCAGATCTTACAGGTCAGTAGGTCGGCGAGCATGGCTACAGGTGCACCTCAACCGACAGCGGCAAGTGATCGCTCAGGTGCGTCCAAGGCCTGTTGCCAAGGATCTGCGGAGCGTGGCTGGTGGCGTTGCGCAGGTAGATGCGATCCAGGCGCAGCAGCGGAAAACGCGCTGGATAGGTTCTGGCCGGGCGGCCATGATGGTGTTCGAAGGCCTCGTGAAGATAGCGGCGGCGGGCGAGGGTGGTGTTGCCGCGCAGCTGCCAGTCATTGAAGTCCCCCGCGATGATGACGGGCGCGTTTTCGGGCAGCGAATCGAGTAGTTTGCAGAGCAGTTGAAGCTGCAGTTGGCGATGGCTTTCGAGCAGGCTCAGGTGAACGCAGATCCCATGGACTTCGGCGTGCCCTGGCACGTCCAGCACACAGTGCAGCAACCCGCGCCGCTCCGGGCCGGTGATGGACACGTCCAGATTGCGAAACTGGCGAATCGGATACTTGGAGAGCAGGGCATTGCCATGATGGCCGTCGGGGTAGACCGCGTTCCGGCCATAGGCGAAGTCACTCCACATGCTATCGGCGAGGAACTCGTACTGCGAGGTCTGGGGCCAATTGTCATAGCGTGACGCATGACGGTCGTGTTCACCCAGCACTTCCTGGAGAAACACCAGGTCGGCCCCGGTGCTGCGTACCGCTTCGCGCAGTTCGGGCAGGATGAAGCGGCGGTTGAGGGCGGTAAACCCCTTATGCGTATTGACCGTCAGCACCCGCAGCCGATGAACCGCCGCAGATGCGTCCACCGCCACGGGTTGTTCGGCCTGCCAGTTGGAATCGCCAGTCACGTGCACTCCTGAATCAGACGTATGTGTTCATGCGACTGACCGCGGCTGCGGCAGTTCCGGAATTGTTGGCTGTGAAGTCCGCGCCATCCAGAACATCCATGTACAACACATGACCTGTGGGAGCGAGCCTGCTCGCGATGGCGGTGTTTCAGCCGACAGGGATGCTGAATGGACTGGCCTCTTCGCGAGCAGGCTCGCTCCCACAGTGGAGCTGCGCCATCCGGAGCATCGCTTTAGACCTTGATCTTGATCTTGATCTTGATCTTGATCTTGATCTTGATCTGGAACGCCCCGTTAACCACGCTGGCCGAACGCAGGCGTTGCGCAGTGGGCATCCCGGCATGGATGCCGGGATAGCCGCGCTGGGCCATGGA
>NZ_JBHFJB010000089.1:40337-42580 GCF_057334555.1 Pseudomonas sp. AGC41 | reverse complement strand
GGCCCTTCGCGGCGGGCCCACGGAGCAATGCCGGAGTGAGGGCACACCGAGCCTAGGCGAGGTGCCGAGTGGTGGGGCAAAGCGCTTTTGGTTACTTTTGGCTGGTCCGGCTCCCGGCTCTTCCAAAAGTGACCCGCCATAAGGGCGGAACCCTAAGCGGCCGTTACCAAAAAAATGGATATGTACCCAATCAAACCGCCTTCGCGAGCAAGCTCGCTCCCACAAGGTTGTGGTGCACGGATAAACAGGCCCTAGCCACAGGACGGGGGACTGATCAGATGAAAACGATTTCATACGGCATGCCCATGCGGTCGAGAATCACCCGGGGTACCAGCGGTGCGATACCGCTGGCCGGCTCACCGTTGAGCTGGCTGGAGTAAGCGTGCATGGCGTGGCGCTTGCGGGCGGTGGTCCAGACATCCAGGCGCAGTTTGCGAGCCCGATGCCAGGGGATCCTGTTCTGCTCGCGGACGGGCCAATGCCACGCCCAGACCGGCAGCTCGTTGAACACTGCACCGATCGCTTCGGCTGCCTGGGCCCCGGCGCGTCCGACAGTGTCGTGGTCGCTGTCGCCGTCCTGGCGCCAAGTGCTGAATACGACGTCACCGGGGCGAAGATGATGACCGATAAACGCGGCCAGTGGCTCCTCGTGCTCGGCCAGGCTCTTTTCTGAAAAGCCGCCGCGCACCCACTGCAGGCCATTGGGCGGCACACCCAGGCGATGCAGGGCGTCGACGCTTTCCTGGGGGTGGGGGCGGAACATGCGCAGCCGCTCATCGTTCCATAATGGCGAACCCGGATGGCCGAGGCTGCCGTCGGTGACGGAGATCAGTAGCATGGGATGGTCCAGGTTGCTCAACAACTGGAGCAGTCCGCCGCAGGCACCGACCTCGTCGCCCGGGTGCGGCGCAAGGATGACCGCGCGGGAGCCGGCGGGTATGAGTGTCTGGGTGCTGATGATAGGAATGTCGGCCAGTTGCGGCGCGCTGTTCCATATCTGCCGGTGCTGCCGGCCTTGCAAGCGGGAGGCGGGTTTCATAGAGGCTACGTCCTTGTGCTGTTCAATCGTTCAGTCACGCGCCGGACCGACTGCCCGGCGTCGCCCCGCAGGGCTGACTGTGATTCGCGGCGCTCCGAGTCCTGGAACCGCCGTACGCGAAGTATTGACTATGCTGGCTGTTTCGTCGCGTCAGATTGTGTATCTGATCCGCTTTTTTTTATTCTAACTGCGTCGTATGAGCGACTGGAAAAACCGCGTCCCTGCGGTTTGTCGATTTGCCGTGTTATTCCTCTTCGTCGCGTTGCAGCTCGAACAACAGCAACGAGCGGCCGGTGACGGAGTATTCGGCATCAAAATCGAAGCGCTCCTGGCCGCGCACCGTCGGCTGATTGGTGTCTACCATGCACGTCCAGAAACTGCCTTCCGGCACTTCCGGCAGGCGGAAGTTGACGATGTCATGGTGTGCGTTGACGACCAGCAACAAGGTCGCGTCGGCCCCCTTGCGGCGGATACCGGTTTCCTGGGCGCGCCCGTCCATCAGCATGCCCAGGCAGCGGTTCTGGCCGTCCTGCCAGTGTTCAACGGTCATCTCGTTGCCATCCGGGGCCAACCAGGTGACATCCTTGACGCCGATGTCCTCGTTGTAATTGCCCACCAGGAAGCGTCCGCGCCGCAGAATCGGGTAAGTCAGACGCAGCTTGATCAGACGCTTGACGAACTTGAGCAGCGCCGCGCCATCCTCGCTCAGGTCCCAGTTGACCCAGCCGATCTCGCTGTCCTGGCAGTAGGCATTGTTGTTGCCATGCTGGGTGCGGGCGAACTCGTCGCCCGCGACGATCATCGGCGTGCCTTGGGCGAGCAACAGCGTGGCGAAGAAGTTACGCATCTGCCGATGGCGCAACGCGTTGATCTCGGGATCATCCGTCGGACCTTCGACGCCATGGTTCCAGGACAGGTTGTTGTTGCTGCCGTCCTGGTTGTTTTCGTCGTTGGCTTCGTTGTGTTTGTCGTTGTACGACACCAGGTCGTGCAAGGTGAAGCCGTCGTGGGCGGTGACGAAGTTCACCGAGGCATAAGGGCGTCGACCGCGCTGGTTGAACATTTCGCCCGAAGCGGTCATGCGGCTGGCGAAGTCGGCGAGTTGGCCGTCGTCGCCTTTCCAGAAGGCGCGCACGGTATCGCGGAATTTGTCGTTCCATTCGACCCAGCCCGGCGGGAACCCTCCGACCTGGTAACCTCCAGG
>NZ_JBHFJB010000089.1:37396-40317 GCF_057334555.1 Pseudomonas sp. AGC41 | reverse complement strand
CGCAATCCCAAGGTTCGGCGATCAGTTTGACCTGGCGCAGCACCGGATCCTGGCGACAGGCGACGAGGAAACTGTGGCGCTCATCGAAACCGTCATGGTAGCGACCCAGAATCGTCGCCAGGTCGAAGCGGAAGCCATCGACGTGCATTTCCGTGGCCCAATAGCGCAGGGAGTCGGTGACCATCTGCAGCACGCACGGGTGGCTCAGGTCGAGGGTGTTGCCGGTGCCCGAGTCGTTGATGTAATAGCGCTTGTCGTCGGGCATGAGCCGGTAGTACGAGGCATTGTCGATCCCGCGCATGGACAGGGTCGGACCCTGTTCGTTGCCCTCGGCGGTGTGGTTGTAGACCACGTCGAGGATCACTTCAAGATCGGCCTCGTGCATGTGCGCGACCATTTCCTTGAACTCGGCGATCTTGCCGCTGGCCAGGTAACGCGGGTCCGGGGCGAAGAAGGCGATGCTGTTGTAGCCCCAGTAGTTGGTCATGCCTTTGTGCAGCAGGTGCTGGTCGTTGACAAAGGCATGGATGGGCATCAGTTCGACCGAAGAAACCCCCAGCTTGCGGATATGTTCGAGTACATCGTCGACCATCAGGCCGCCGAAGGTGCCACGCAGGTGCTCAGGCACCGCGGGATGGCGCATGGTGATGCCGCGCACGTGGGTCTCGTAAAGGATGGTCTTGTCCCACGGCACGCTGACGCGATGGTCGTTGCCCCAGGTGTGGGCCGGGTCGATGACCTTGCACTTGGGCACGAAAGGGGCGCTGTCGCGTTCATCGAAACTGAGGTCGCCGTCGGGGTGACCGATGGTGTAGCCGAACAAAGCCTCGGACCATTTCAGTTCTCCCACCAGCTGTTTCGCGTAGGGATCGATGAGCAGCTTGTTGGGGTTGAAGCGGTGGCCATTCTCCGGATCGTAAGGGCCATAGACACGGTAGCCGTAGATCAGGCCCGGATGGGCATCGGGCAGATAACCGTGGTAAATCTCGTCGGTGTACTCCGGCAGCTCGATGCGTTCGAGCTCGACTTCGCCGGTGTCATCGAAAATACACAGTTCGACCTTGGTGGCGTTCGCTGAGAACAACGCGAAATTGACCCCCAGGCCATCCCAGGTCGCGCCAAGCGGAAACGGCAGCCCTTCACGAATCCGCGAAGCCTCGATAACCGGCGGCGGCGTGGTTTTTTTTGGACGGGTCATAGTTGCTCCTGCAAAAGACAGATTCGGTGATGCGGCGCACGCAGGACTGCGTGCCTTGCGCTTGTGGCGAGACGATGAAGCGCCATGCCACAAGCAGGCCCCTTCGTTGGAAGGAGCACGGGCTTGAAAACGATGAGTTCGCTGGGTCAGACCGCCGGTGGTTTGCGCACCGCTCGTGGCTTCTTCGCGGCAGCCTTGTCGGCGGGCGGGACCACTGCGGCAGTCGCCGCGGAGGGTTTGGCCGCAGGCTTGGCCTTGGGCGTGGTGCTCTTCGCGGCAGTCTTGGTCGCAGCACTCTTGGCGGGTGCCGGCTTGGTGCCGTCGGTCTTGCTGGCAGCGGTCTTGCTCGCTGCTTTTGGCGGCTTGCTAGGCGCCAGTGCCTCGGCTTCAGCCAGTTTGCGCGCCATTTCCCAGTGACGTTTTTCCTGTCCGGCGGGCTTACCCTCCGACTCCCAGATCTGATAGGCAAATTCACGAATGCGTTTATCGTCGGTACTCATCGCAGTGCTCCTGACTAAACTCAAGATTCAATAAAGACATTGACCGGGAAATCCCCCAGCGCGGCGCTGACCATCAGCTCCCTTTGGGGTGTGACTGCTGCGCTTGCAAAAAGTCCCTTCAGTTTTCCATCCTCGGCGGCGAACGGTAACGACACCCGGGTATCGCCCCAGTCCGCTGCGGTGACATGGGGCAGGGCAGCGTTTTCCAGCAGGCGGGCCGCGTGCACCGGGACTACTACAATCGCCCGCTGCTGCTGGTATTCGCGCATGAACGCCAGCACCCGCCCGGCGTGTTCGCCGAGCACCGGCAGCGGTTGATAGCTGCCCTGGCGAAACAGCTGCGGGTGTTCAGCGCGCAAGGCCAGCGTCCGCACAATCAGTGCCTGCTTGACCCGGCCGTCGCGCCAGTCGCGTACCAGCGTCGCCGGTGAGCTGTCGCCCTGTATCGCCTCGCGGCGAGCGTTGAAATCCACCGGGCGACGGTTGTCCGGATCCACCAGGCTGAAATCCCAGAACTCGTTGCCCTGATACAGATCCGGCACGCCGGGTACGGTCATGCGTAGCAAGGTTTGCGCCAGGCTGTTGAGGGCGCCCGCCGGAGCGATGGCCTGGACGGCCTCGGCGATGGCGCTGCGCAACGGCAAACCTTCGTCGCACAGCAGCAACCGTTCAAGGAACATCTGCGTGGCTTGTTCATAGGCGTCGTTGACCGCCGCCCAGCTGCTTTGCAGCTTGGCTTCGCGCAGGGCCTTGCGTTGCCATTGCCACAAGCGTTCGCTGTAGCCGGCCAAGGCTTTGGGGTCTTGCAGGTCGAGGTCCAGTGGCCAACTGCCAAGCAGGGCCTGGTACAGGATCAGTTCATCACCGGCCGATGGGGCTGCCGGGTCGCTGTGCAGCGACGGTGAGAGGATGCGCCATTGCTCCACGCAGGCGGTGTACCAGTCCGGGCGTTCGCTGATCACTGCGAGCCGGGCTCGGGTGTCTTCGCCGCGCTTGTGGTCGTGGGTCGCGGTGGTGACGAGGTTGTCGGGAAAGTGTTCGAGCCGTTCCCGGCACGCTTCATGGAATTCCTCGGCCGGGGCACTGAAGCGCTCGGTGTTGTAGCCCACGTCATTGCGCGAAAGCAGTACCGCCGAGCGATACAGTGCAGTGTCCTCGACAGCCTTGGCCGCTGCCGGCGAGGTCAGTTGCTGGAAGCGTACGCAGGCGTGGGGGGGGGGGGG
>NZ_JBHFJB010000089.1:31292-37376 GCF_057334555.1 Pseudomonas sp. AGC41 | reverse complement strand
GCGTTTGCGTTCGCTGCCGCGAGGTCGCCTGCGCCACGGCATGCCACCGAGCCAGTCGGCCAGGCAGTCGAGCACCGGCCAATCGGCTTCGCTCAGGGTTTGCCGGGCGCCTTCCAGCGCTTTCTGGAAAAACACCTCGTCCTCGGCGGAGCGTCCCAGCGGGTTTATGTACGTGCGATACACCGGGAAGTGCACGATCAACTCCTGCAACGCCCGACGAATCGCGCCCAAGGTGAGATCGCGGGTCATCACATCGTCCCGGGCGACTTGCAACAGCGCCTGTGCGACGCTTTCGAAATCTCCGGCGAGGGAGCCGTTGAGGATCTGCTGGCGGGCCAGGCGGGCCTCTTCGATGAAGTGCGCCGGGCGCTCGCTGTGCCGGCTCCAGAACTCGGCGAGGGGCTCGGCGCCGGCCGGGTCGTGTTGCAGCAGCGAAATCTGGTTCATGAATTCGTAACCGGTGCTGCCATCGATGTTCCAGTCGCGGCGCAGGGTTTCGCCGTCGCCGAGGATTTTCTCGACAAAAATCGGCAGGTGTCGCGAGGGGGAGAGCGAGTCGACGCGACGGCGCAGCTTGCGGCAGTAACCGCGAGGGTCGGCCAGGCCGTCGATGTGGTCGATCCGCAGGCCGTCCACCAGCCCTGCGGCGATCAGCTCGAAGATCTTGGCGTGGGTCGCCTCGAACACCGCCGGCCGCTCGACCCGCAGGCCGCCCAGTTCGTTGACATCAAAGAAGCGTCGCCAGTTGATATCGTCCGCCGCCGTGCGCCAGCTGGCGAGTCGATAGCTTTGGCGTTCAAGCAGTTGGTGCAGGCGCTCGAAACCTGCAGGCTCGGTAGAATCGTAGCCGCGCAGATTGTCTTCAAGGGCGCTGAGGATGGCCGATTGGGTGGCGAGATCGCGCAGCTCTTGCTGGAGCGGGCGGGCAAGCGAGTGGGCATCGGTCTGGTAGTTCAGCGTGGTGAAGCGCTCGGCCAGCGCCTTGAGCGCGTCGATCTGCTCAGGCTCCAGAGCGTCCGCAGGCTTGAGCAGTTCACCGTATTGCATCGGGCAGATGGGGAAACGGTGCTCGTAATGCTCGACATGGAAGCTGCCTTGCGCTGCATCGAAGCGCAGTTTCAACGTGCCTTCCTGCAACGCCACGCCATAGTCGCTGCCCAGGAATGGCAACAGCAGCTGGCCTTCCATCAGCGGGTCGGGGGAATGCCATTGGATGTCGAAGAACTCGCCATAAGGGCTCAAGCGTCCCCACTCGAGCAGGTCCAGCCACCAGGGGTTGTCGTTGCCGCCAACGGCCATGTGGTTGGACACGATGTCGAGAATCAGGCCCATCCGGTGCTCGCGCAAGACGGCGACCAGGCGCTTGAGCGCAGCCTCTCCGCCAAGCTCCGGGTTGACCTGGGTCGGGTCGACCACGTCATAACCGTGCATGGACCCGGCCCGAGCCTTGAGCAGGGGGGACGCATAGATGTGGCTGATGCCCAGCGCTGCGAAGTAAGGCACTTGTGCCACGGCATCGTCGAGGGTGAAGCCTTTATGAAATTGCAGGCGCAAGGTGGCCTGCAGCGGTTGGATCAGTGTCTGGTTCATCGGTCACGCTCGTTCGCCTGAAGTCTCGCGCAGGCGAGTATTTCCAGACGCCGTGCGGCGTCCGGGTCGTCCAGCAAGGCGCGGCTTTCCAAAGCCAGGCGCCGCCGCCAGTTGGGGTGGGTGTCGGTGGTGCCGGGCAGGTTGGCCTGTTCGTCGATACCCAAGGCATCTTCCAGCGGCAACAGCACCAGCGGCGCGCGGGTATGGCCGAGGAAGCGCACGCTGGCGTCCAGCACCTGGTCGGTTTCGCGGTGTTCTTCGCGAAAATTCTGCGGGTCCTGGTTCAATGCATTGCGCAACCCGTCGCGCTCGCGTTGACGGTGCCGGCGCCAGTCCATCTCGGTGTGGGAATCGATCAGGTCCAGCCGGGCGTTCCAGTCGATGTCGTGACCGTGCCACCAACCGTTCAGGGTTGGCAGGTCATGGGTGCTGGTGGTAGCCAGGGCGTCGTCCGGCCAATCGAGGATCGGCTTGAAGTGGGTATTGTCCTGTTCGAACAACAGCACGCGCATGCCGAGAATGGCGCGGGCCGCGAGTTTTTCCCGCAGGCCTTCGGGCACGGTGCCAAGGTCCTCGCCGAGCACAATGGCCCGGTGGCGATGGGACTCCAGGGCCAGCAGCCGCAGCAGATCATCGATCGGGTAATAAAGGTAGGCGCCATCGGTGGGCGGGGCGTCGTTGGGGATCACCCACAATCGTTGCAGGCCCATGATGTGGTCGATGCGCAAGCCGCCGGCGTGGGCGAAATTAGCCCGCAACATTTCTATGAATGCGCGGAAACCGTTGCGTACCAGCCCCTCTGGCGAGAACGCCGAGATCCCCCAGCCCTGGCCGGAGCGGTTGAGAATGTCCGGCGGTGCGCCGACGGTGAGCGAGGCGAGCAGTTCATCCTGGCGGCTCCAGGCCTGACTGCCGGCGCCGTCGGCGCCCACGGCGAGATCGGCGATCAGGCCGATGCCCATGCCACTGGACTTCGCCGCGCTCTGGGCACGCTCCAGGCAGCGGGCAATTAACCATTGGCAGAAGGCGTAGAAGCCGATTTCATCCGCGTTCTCTTCGGCGAAACGGGCCAGCGCGGCGCTGCGCGGATCGCGCCATTCCTGCGGCCATTGGCGCCAGTCGAGGCTTTCGCCCCGAGCCGCGCGATCAGCCTGGAGGGCTTCGAAGCGGCAATGATTTTCCAGGGCTTCGCCGCTGCTGTGGCGGAAACTGCTGAAATCCTCATGTAGCGGATGTTCGCCCTGGCTGAAACCGTCGTACAGCGCGCGAAGAACCCGCTGCTTGGCCTCGGCAGCCACCGGCCAATCGACCAGCGGCTGTTCTTCGAGGCTGCGCAACTGGTTGGTCAAGCCCGTGGCGTCGATTGCCGTGCGCAACGCACGCTCGCCGAGGATGGCGCCAGGTGCGGCATACAAGCTGTTGAGAAAAAGCCGGCTGGAGGGCGAATAAGGGCTGTAGCGCCCGGTGTCGCTGCTGAACATCGCATGCATCGGGCTGATGGCCAGGGCGTCGGCACCGCGCTCGCCGGCCACCCGGGCCAGTTCTTCCAAAGCCTGGGTGTCGCCGAAGCCGCCATCGCCGGGGCGGCGCAGGGAATAGAGTTGCGCACTCAGGCCCCAGACCCTGGGGGTCGGGTCGTCCACCGCATCCGCCACGCTGTAGCAACGGGCGGGCGCCACCGCCAGGGTGAAATGCTGGCCCTGGATGCTGACCTGCTGATAGCCCACCGGGACGATCCCCGGGAGCGTCGCGTCGGCGTCAAGTTTCAGGTTCAGCGTCGCGCCATCTTCAAGCTGGATCTCGCACGGGGTCGCGGGTTCGAAATAGCGGCTCAGGTCAACATTCACGCCTGCGTCTGCGGTAAGCAGCGGCGGCAGGCGATGGTTCTGTTGGTCTTCCTGCAACTGCAACAGGCTGGCGTCGATTTCCTGGGCAGTGCCGGCGGGATGCCCCAGGCCGGTGAGGACCGAGCGCAACACCGCGGGTGAAACTTTCTGGGCACGGCCATTGGCATCGATCCAGTCCACCGCCAGGCCCGCTCGGCCAGCGAGGATTTCCAGTTGCGCATCGCTCATAGGCGCTCTCCAGTGATAGTTGGCAAGGTTGTCGCTTGCGTCAGACTGACCAGCGCGCTGTGGGGCGTGAGCACCCCTTGTTGCAACAGACCCATGGCCTGCGGTGGATGTTCGAAAAGAATCTGCGCATCTTGCGGTGCGCTGTGTCCGACCGGTTTGTCGCTGAGGTTCAGGTCGATGCGCAACACGCTGCCGTCGCCCATCTGCCAGCGCGCGCTGACGGCGCCATGGCCCAGCACATCCGCGCCCAGCGCATGGGCGGCGGGCAGGCGCGGGACGATTTCCTCACGGCGGATCTTCAATAACTGGCGATACAGGGTTTCACTGGCCAGTTGTTCCGGTTGATGGGCTTCCAGGTTGGGCCGTGACGCGTCGAATGTGCCGGCCGCGTTCGGGTCGGGGATCCGCTCGCGTTTCTCGGGGTCGGCAAAGGCTGCAAAGGCCTTGAATTCGTTGCGACGACCTTCGCGCACCAACTCCGCCAGTTCGCCGTGGTGGCTGGTGAAGAACAGGAACGGTTGTTCGGCGACGACTTCATCGCCCATGAACAACAGCGGGATCATCGGTGACAGCAGCAACAAGGCCGTTGCTGCTTGCAGCGCCTGTGGCGGTGCCAACTGGTGCAGGCGCTCGCCCAAGGCCCGGTTGCCGATCTGGTCGTGGTTTTGCAAGAACAATACAAATGCGCTCGGCGGCAGATGGCCGCTGGGCTCGCCACGGGATTCACCGTGGCGGTTGGTATGGCCCTGGAACACAAACCCCTGGCTCAGGCAGCGCGCCAGCTTTTCCGTGGTCTGCTCGGCATAGTCGGCGTAATAGGCATCGGTCTCGCCGGTCAGCAGCACGTGCAAGGCATTGTGCCCGTCATCGTTCCATTGGGCGTCATAGCCGTGTTCCAGCAGGCTGGCCTGGTTGTGTTCGTTCTCGACGGTGAGCCAGACGTAGCGCGTCGGGTCGACCTGTTGGCGCACCGTGGTGGCGAGCTCCTGGAGAAAATCCGGGTCTTCGATGGCATGCACGGCGTCCAGGCGCAGGCCGTCGAGACGGTACTCCAGCAACCACATCAGCGCGTTTTCGATGAAGAAGTCGCGGACCTCGCGGCGCCGGAAGTCGATCGCCGCACCCCAGGGCGTGTGTTTGTCTTCGCGAAAGAAGCCCTTGGCGTAGCGGTGCAGGTAGTTGCCATCAGGGCCGAAGTGGTTGTAGACCACGTCGATAAGGACCGCCAGGCCATGGCCATGGGCGCTGTCGATCAGGTGCTTGAGCTGGTCCGGCGTGCCATAGGAGGCCTGGGGCGCGTAGGGCAGTACACCGTCGTAGCCCCAGTTGCGATCGCCGGGAAATTGCGCCAGGGGCATCAGTTCAATAGCGGTCACGCCAAGCCCGGCCAGGCGTGCCAATTGTTGTTCGACGCCTTCGAAACCACCGAGGGCGCCTACGTGCAGTTCGTAAATAACGGCGTCGTACCAGGGGCGACCGGTCCAGTTGGTGTGTCGCCATTGGTACGCGTGGGGGTCGACCACCACGCTGTGGCGATCGATATCCCCGTCCTGGGCGCGGGAGGCCGGGTCGGGCACCTCCAGCTCGCCATCGATGTTGAAGCGGTAACGAGTGCCAGCGGGGCAACGGGCCTGGATCATGTACCAGCCGTTGGCCTGGGGCAGCATCGGTATGGATTCTCCAGTGTCGAGTTCGACACTGACGTAAAAGGCATCAGGGGCCCAGAGGGCGAAACGGGTGTGCTCGGAATCGAGCAAGACCGCGCCATGGGTCCAGGTTTCAGGCGTCCTTGACGGCATCGGTTACCTCATTGTCTGGCCGATTTTCCCAGCGACTTAGCTACCAGTTGTTCATAAAGTTCGGCATAGGGCTCCACCGCTTTGGACCAGTTGAAGGGGGCCGACATGGCCCGGCAACGCATGGCATTGAGCAGCTCGGGAAACTCGAACACCTTGAAAGCCCGGCTCAGGGCCTGCTTGTAGCTGTCCACCGTGGATTCGTCGAACAGGAACCCGGTGATGCCATCCTCGATGGTGTCCGCCAGCCCGCCGGTATTGCGCGCCACCGGCAGCGAGCCGAAGCGTTGGGCGTACATCTGGCTCAAGCCGCACGGCTCGTAGCGCGATGGCATCAGCAGGAAATCGCTGCCGGCGAACATCCGTCGGGCATCGGTTTCGTTGAAGCCGATGCGCACGCCGATCTTGCCGGGAAAGCGCAGCGCCAGTTCGCGCATGGCCTGTTCTTCTTCCGGCTCGCCGCGACCAATGATCGCGATCTGCCCGCCGGACTCGACGATGAATTCGGCGACGGCTTCGGTCAGGTCAAGACCTTTCTGGTAAACCAGGCGCGATACCACGGCGAACAGCGGGCCACTGGTATGGTCCAGGCCGAACAGGTCACGGACGTGGGGGGGGGGGGG
>NZ_JBHFJB010000089.1:29815-31272 GCF_057334555.1 Pseudomonas sp. AGC41 | reverse complement strand
ATGGAAAACTGGCGCTGCAGATGTGAGTCGGTTGCCGAATCCCAGCTCTCGTCAATGCCGTTGGGAATCCCGCTGAGCAGGCCTTGTTGGGTTTTGGCGGCGAGGAACCCGTCAAGCCCGCAGCCGAACGCCGGGGTGGTGATTTCCTGGGCGTAGGTAGCGCTGACCGTGGTGATGTGGCTGGAATAGGCCATGCCGGCCTTGAGGAACGACAGCTTGCCGTAGAACTCCATGCCCTCCTGTTGCAGCGCGTGCTCCGGGATGCCCAGCTCCGGGCAGGAAGCCAGGCTGACCACGCCCTGGTACGCCAGGTTGTGGATGGTGAACAGGGTCGGCGTGCGTTGACCGCGCCAGTGCATATAGGCGGGCGCCAGGCCAGCTGGCCAGTCGTGGGCATGGACCAGGTCCGGGCACCAGTGGATCTGCGCCAGGTTGGCGGCGATGTCAGCGGCGGCCAGGCCCAGGCGGGCGAAGCGGATGTGATTGTCGGGCCAGTCGCGGCCATTGTTGGCGCCGTAGGGGGAGCCTTCGCGGGCATACAGTTCGGGACAGATCAGGACGTAGATCACCAGACCGTCGGCCATGTCCATGCGGCCGATCTTGCACGGCGGCAGTGCTGCGTGGCCGCCCAGTTCGCCGATGATATGGATCGGATTGCCGCTGTTCATGACTTGCGGATACCCGGGGATCAGCACCCGGACATCATGCAGGCCGGCCATGGCCCGGGGCAGGGCGGAAGAAACATCGCCGAGGCCGCCGGTCTTGACCAGGTCGGCGATTTCCGACGTGACGAACAGGATCTTCTTGCGGTTGGGATTCTGTCGAACGACAGGGAGCAGTGCCTTGCCTCCGGTGGCCAGCACCGGTGCCGTCGGCGATTCAGCCGCCGGCGGTAGTTGAGAGCGGACTTGCTGTGGTTCCAAGGCAGCACTGATCATAAATAACTCCTATTTCTCGATCTGTTTCCGGCAAGCGCCAGAGCTGTTGTTTCATTGGCCGAATCCTGCGGCCAGGCGCACGAGCGCTACGCAAGGAGAGCAAAGCGCTGCCCAATGCGGCGAAGCGAATCAGGTGAGGGGGCCGTTGCAAGGAATGCTCCAGCAGTTGTTGCCCTTCCTCTAACCTGACCTGCCGCCGTTGTGAAAAGTTTCGACTTTTTTTCCTTCGGATGACCGGTCGGTTTTCCCCACGGAAAGGCAGTCTAGGTCAGAAGCTAGAGCGCTGCGGTTCGGTTCGTCGAATTGTCCGACAATCACGTTGATTGTCGGCAATGTCTTACACGAAGCAGGGGAATACGAACCGACGAAGTGCAGGTTGTTTGAAATATTCGGGGTGTAATGAGGCGCGATAGTTCAATCGCGTGCGCGGTTCAACAGCGCTCCGCACCATAAGGGGGCGGGCTGGATGGAGGCGTTTTGATGGCTTGAGGATGCAACAACGGCCCCCAAATGTGGGAG
>NZ_JBHFJB010000089.1:9329-29731 GCF_057334555.1 Pseudomonas sp. AGC41 | reverse complement strand
GCTCGCTCCCACATGGGGCTACTAGGAAACTTTCATGATGCCGGGGTCAGCACCCGGATCGGCTTGCCAGTCGCCCAGGCCTGCAGGTCCTCGATCATCTGGCCATAGAACTGCTGATAATTCTGCCGGCTCACATAACCCACGTGGGGCGTGGCCAACACGTTGTCGAGGGTTCGGAACGGGTGCTCGGGTGGCAACGGTTCCTCGGCGAATACGTCCAACGCGGCGCCGGCCAGGCGTTTGTGCCGGAGCGCGTCGATCAGCGCAGCTTCGTCGACAATCGGCCCGCGCGCGGTATTGATCAGCAGCGCCTCGGCTTTCATCCAGCCCAGCGCCTGGGCGTCCACCAGGCCCCGGCTGCGCTCGCTGAGCACCAGGTGGATCGAGAGGACATCGGCCTGCTCGAACAGCGCTTGCTTGTTCACATAGGTCACCCCGGCTGCGGCGGCTCGCTCGGCGGTCAGGTTCTCGCTCCAGGCGATCACGCGCATGCCGAATACCTGGCCGAACTGCGCCACGCGCGTGCCGATGCTGCCCAGGCCCAGGATCGCCAGGGTCTTGCCGTGCAAATCACCGCCCAGGCCCTGTTGCCACAGCCGGGCGCGCAGGGCGTTGGCTTCCGCTACAAGATTGCGACTCAGGGCCATGACCAGCGCCCAGGTCAGTTCCGGCGCAGCGTGCTTGTAGCTCTCGGTACCGCAGACCTGAATGCCCAGCGTCGCGGCAGCCTTGAGGTCGAGGGCGGCGTTGCGCATGCCGCCGGTCAGCAACAGCTTCAGGTTGGGCAGGCGGCGCAGCAGTTCTTCGTCGAAGCGGCTGCGCTCGCGCATCACGCAGATGACGTCGAAGCGTTGCAGGCGCTGGGCGAGGGTGTCGCAGTCGGCGGGGAAATCGTGCAGGAAGGTCACCTGGCCGATGCTATCGAGCACTGACCAGTCCACCACGTCCCTGGCGACGTCTTGCCAATCGTCGATGACTGCTATTTGCACCGCCATGGAACACCTCTTTCAGGGAATGGGTTTGTCCAGCCAGCCGAGCAGGGCTTGGTGGAACCGCGCCGGCTCTTCCATTTGCGGCGCGTGCCCCAGGTTGGGGAATTCCACCAGGGTCGACTGCGGGATCAGTCCGGCGACCTGTTTGCCCAGCACCTCGTAACGGCCCAGCCGGGCTTTCACGGCCGGCGGGGCAATGTCACTGCCGATGGCGGTGGTGTCGGACGTCCCGATCAACAGCAGCGTGGGGACCTTCAGGTCCTTGAACTCGTAATAGACCGGCTGGGTGAAGATCATGTCGTAGATCAGCGCCGAATTCCACGCCACTTGTGTATGTCCCGGGCCCTTGTTCAAACCGGCGAGCATGTCGACCCAACGCTCGAACTCCGGTTTCCAGCGTCCGCCGTAATAGGTGTTGCGCTCGTAGTTGCGAATGCCTTCGGCGCTGAGTTTCAGCTCGCGCTCGTACCACTGGTCCACGGTGCGGTAAGGCACGCCAAGGGCTTTCCAGTCCTCGAGGCCAATGGGGTTGACCATCGCCAGGCGTTCGACCTGGTCGGGGAACTGCAAGGCGTAGCGGGTGGCAAGCATACCGCCGGTGGAGTGGCCGAGCACGATGGCCTTCTGCACGCCGAGGGCCTTGAGCAGGGCCTGGGTGTTGCTCGCCAACTGCTGGAAACTGTACTGATAATGGTCCGGCTTGCTCGACGTGCAAAAGCCGATCTGGTCCGGGGCGACGACCCGGTAACCGGCGTCACTGAGCGCCTTGATCGAATCGCCCCAGGTGGCGGCGCAGAAATTCTTGCCATGCATCAGCACCACCGTCCGGCCGTTGGCCTTGCCTTGGGCGGGCACGTCCATATAGCCCATCTGCAGCGATTTGCCCTGGGACTGCAAGGCAAAATGCTTGAGCGTATAGGGATACTCGAAACCCTCAAGCTGCGGGCCATAGGCCGGGCCTTCAGGGGGGGTCGCGGCCTGGGCGAGCAACGGCAAGGCAGCGGTGAGGAACAGGCTGGGCAACCAGCGGGCGGTCAAACGCGGCATGATCAATCTCCTTGAGGCAACCGGCCGATCCTGGAGCGGCTCGATTATGGCGACATTAACCACAGGCAACCCAAGCGCAGGAACGTTCAACCCATCCAGCCGAGGGTCGCCCAGGTGAGCACGCCATAACGCAGGCCTTTGGCGAGCGCCACGATCAACAGGAAGCGCCGCCAGGGCTCACCCATCACGCCGGCGACCAATGTCAGTGGATCGCCGATGATGGGCAGCCAACTGAGCAGCAGCGACCAATAGCCATAGCGCTGGTAGTGCCGACGGGCCTTGTCCAGGTGGGAAGGGCTGACCGGAAACCAGCGGCGATCCTTGAACTGTTCCAGGCGTGTGCCCAGCCACCAGTTCACCAGCGAACCGAGGACGTTGCCCAGGGTTGCAACTGCCAGCAGCAGCCAGATCGCGTAACGTTCGCTGAGTAGCAGGCCCACCAGCAGCGCCTCGGATTGCAACGGCAGCAGGGTCGCCGCGCCAAACGCTGCAAAGAACAGCCCGATGTACGCCTCAACCATCAATGGGCCGGATAGTCCGCCACCACGGTTTGCGTCCCGTCTTTTTTCAGGCCGATCACTTGGTAGGCATCGCTCATGCCGTCCATTTCCATGCCCGGCGAGCCCATCGGCATGCCGGGCGCGGCCACGCCAAGCAGGTCGTCGCGTTTGCTCAATGCCAGCACGTGTTCGGCCGGAACGTGGCCTTCGACGAATCTACCGTTGATTTCGGCGGTGTGGCAGGAATGCAAGTTGGGCGCGACGCCGAGGCGTTGCTTGACCGCGCTCATGTCGGCCTCGACATGGTCGTTGACCTTGAAACCGTTCTCCTCCAAGTGGGATATCCACTTCTTGCAGCAACCGCAATTGGCATCGCGGTGCACATCGATGGTCGCCGGTTCGGCGGCCTGGGCCAGGGCGGAAATCAGCAGGGAACTCAAGGCGAGCAGGTGCAGGGGATGGGCCATGGGGGTGGTCTCGTAGCGAACAGTTTGGAAGGAGGATAACAGACTAGCGGCGAGCGGCTGACACGAGGCTGAGGCGCGGATTACAGAATTGTCAGCTCGGGAACGCAACTTCCCCGTGGCGAGGGAGCTTGCTCCCGCTGGGCCGCGAAGCGGACCCAAGATTGCTTTATTCGATCAGCCTGACACACCGAGGCGAGGCCCAAAGGGGCTGCTGCGCAAGCCCAGCGGGAGCAAGCTCCCTCGCCACGGTGGGATAGGTTCAACGAACCTTGAACCGCCCCATGATCGCATTCACCCGGCTGTTGGCTTCCAGCAGCTGGCGGGTGTTGTTCTGGCTGGCCAGGCCGCTTTCCACCAGTTCCTCGACCATATGGCGGATCTGCACCATGCTGCGGTTGATTTCCTCGGTCACTGCGCTCTGCTGTTCAGCGGCGGTAGCGATCTGAGTGCTCAGGCTGTTGATCTGACTGACGGAACCGGCCATCTCATCCAGGCCCGAGTTGACCCGGGAAGTAGCATCGGCCGCCGATTGGCAACTGGCCTGGGTGTTTTCCATGGCCGAGACCGATGAGGTTACGCCCTGGGTCAGTCGGCTCAGCATTTCATTGATTTCCGAGGTGCTGGCCTGGGTGCGGGCGGCGAGGGCGCGGACTTCGTCGGCGACCACCGCAAAGCCACGGCCCTGCTCGCCGGCCCGGGCGGCTTCGATGGCAGCGTTGAGGGCCAGCAGGTTGGTTTGCCCGGCGATGGCGCCGATCACCCCGAGAATCTCGGTGATGCGTTGCGCGTCCTGCTGCATGTTTTCGACTTTGCGCGTGGCGCTGGCAACTTCATCGATCAGCGCCACGACACTGTTGGACGCTTCACCGACCACGACCCGCGAACGATCGGCATGCTCGTTGGCGCGCTGGGTGAAGGCTGCCGTTTCTGCGGCGTTCTGCGCCACGCTTTCGGCGGTGGAGCTCATTTCGGTGATGGCTGTCACGGTCTGGTCGGTTTCCGAGGCGTGGCGCATCAGGATTTCGCTGGTGTGGGCCGAGCTCCGCTGCAGGCTGTCCAGGCCCGAGGCCATGGCGCCGGTGGCTTGGGTGACTTCGCCGATCATGTCCTGCAGATAGGCGATGAACCGGTTGACCGAATGCCCAATGGCGCCCAGTTCGTCTTCGGCACGGATAGTGATGCGCCGGGTCAGGTCCGCGTCGCCAGTGGACAGCGCGTCAATATTGCCCTTGAGCACTTTCATGCGGTTGGTCAGCTGGCGGATGGCGTACAACTGCATCAGCACCAACAGAATCACCAGCGGTATCTGCAGCAGGCTCAAGGAGCTCAGCACGTCGTCACGCTGGGCGGTGATCAGGCGGGTCGGCAGCGCGGTGGCGAGGAACCACGGAGAGCCCTCGATAGGCCGCATGAAAAACGTGCTGGCTTCACCCTTGTTGTCGAACTCGACCCGTTGCAACGGCTGGTCACGGTTGGCCAGACCGGCCTTGACCTGGGCGGCGAACGGCACGGTTGCCGCCAGTTCGCTGATGTTCTTCAGCACGATCGGTCCGCTGATGCGCGAGCTGTTGCTGATGATCTTGCCGTCGGCTTCGACAATCAGCATTTCGGCGCTCAGTTCCGCTTCCTTGCGCGCGATCAGATCGTTGAAAAAGCCCAGGGTCACGTCAATGGTGGAAACGCCGTAAGGCGCGCCGTTCTTCTGGATCGCCATGGCGCAGTTGGTCCGCGGCTCGGCGCTGGCGTCGTCCTTGTAGGCAGCGGCCCAGGCGCATTTGCCGGGAGGGGTGGCCATGCCGCCCTTGTGCCACGGCTGGTCGAAATAGTTCGGCGCAGCGTCACTGTTCCAGAAGGTATTGACCGCCAGTTTGCCGGATGCGTCGCGGTGCCAGAACGTGCTGAACTTGCTGCGACCTTCTGCGCGTTGATTGGGCAGTGGCCAGATCCCACCGCCGAACACCTTCAGTTCACCGTATTGATCCACCAGGCCCGGCAATACCTTGTCGATGGCGTCGCTGTCGAGCAGCGGGATGGTCTGGGTGATGCTCCGCTGCTGCGCCTGCACCTTGTTCAGCTCGCCCTGGATCTGCTCCGCGACCTCGGCGATGCGGTTCAGCGCCACTTGTTCCTCGGTCTGGCGCAGCTTTGGCGCGACCAGATAGCTGATGCCGACCACCGTCAGGATCGACAACACCAGGATGAATAGAACCAGGAACAGCGTATAGCGGGCTTGAATGGTGCGGAATGCGGGCATGTAGGGATTCCTTGCACGATGGCGGCTTTCTAGAGGCAAGTGGAACGGGCGTACTTGTCTTTATCGGCCTATCGCCAGCGGTCTTGAACTCCATGGCGCACATTGTTGGCTCGGACCTGTTGTGACTGCGCCAAAAACGCTCCGACAGCTGTACCATGGCAATCCGTTTGCGGCCTTGTCATCGAACCGGGCGCGAGGCAGGCAGGCGCGCGGAAACAGCACGAATACATTCAGGAAGTTGGCAAATGACTCATTCACAACGTTTGAAATACTCGATCCTGGTGGTCCTCGTGGTCCTGGCAATCATGCTCGGGCTGTCATGGATGCAGGGTAAAGGCATGATCAGCGAGCAGCTGTTTCAATACATCGCCATTGCCGTGGCGGTGATCGTGGTGGTGATCAACGGGGTGATGAGGCGCAAGGTCAAGCCTTGAGCCCCGGCTACTGCGTAGCGTTGAGTACGGCCACCGCACTCGGGTGCAAGCTGTAGCTTTTATCCGGATGAAGGCTGACGACCCCTTCGCTGCACAGGCGCTTGAGCACCTCGCGCACACTGAGGAAGGACAAGGGAATGTCCAGCCCCAGCAACTGGCTATGCACGCCCCGCACCCCCAGTTGCCGATTCTCTTCGGCGGCCTTGAGCAGTGCGTCGATCACCTTGAGGCGGATCAGGCTCGTTCGCAGCCCGTAACTCTTGAGCAGACGCCTGATGTGTTCATTGCCGCCGCGTTCCGTTGGCTTGGCGAAGACGTTGTTGGTGGTGCTCATTGACACACGTGCCGATCCTGGCTTGCCCTCCATGGGCATCGGTGCGTTATGCATGTAAAGACTCCTTAACAGCCTGATCAGAAAAAGCTCATGAAATGCTCTCCTCTATAGGACGAACGAGCGGAGACAATCATGAAGGCGGCGATGTGAAAAAAATGCCTGGGTATCAGCAAAGCCCCGCAGTCAGGCGGCTGTCCGCGGTTAAATTTTTTTCATCCGGTTCGTTCCCAAGGGAGGCGTATTGGTTTTCGATCAGGAGTGAGCGTGAGAATGTCCGGGCAGTTATCGAGGTTTTGCCTTGCGGGTGCGTTGCTGGGGATTGCCCTGGGGTTCAGTACCGTTGTCAGCGCGCGAGGAGAGGTGGAACAGGCCATCGCCGAGATTCGCCGCACCAGTTTTGGCGTGCCGCACATACGTGCCCAGGATGAGCGTGGCCTGGGCTATGGCATCGGCTATGCGTATGCCCAGGACAATCTTTGCTTGCTGGCCAACGAGATCGTGACGGTCAACGGCCAGCGCTCGCGTTACTTCGGCCCCGAACAGGTCACCCTGGAGCAGCGGTCCAACCGGGCCAGCGACCTGTTCTTCAGCTGGCTCAACACGCCGCAGGCCGTATCCGGTTTCTGGCAGGCCCAGACGCCTCAGGTGCAGCAACTGGTCGAAGGCTACGTGGCCGGTTACAACCGCGCACTGGCCGAGCGCAAGGCACAGGGCTTGCCCGCACAGTGCGCCAGCGAATGGGTACGCCCAATCACTGCGCTGGATCTGGTCAAACTGACCCGGCGCCTCTTGGTGGAAGGCGGCGTCGGCCAGTTCGCCGAGGCCGTGGCGGGCGCGCAGCCGCCCAAGGCGACCACGCAGGCCAATACCTCGATGTCCGGCTTCGAGGTCGCCGCGACTCGCCAGCAGCGCTTCGCCCTCGACCGTGGCAGCAATGCCGTGGCAATCGGCAGCGAACGTTCGTTCAACGGTCGCGGCATGTTACTCGCCAATCCCCATTTCCCCTGGGTGGGCGGCATGCGCTTTTATCAGATGCACCTGACCATTCCCGGCAAGCTCGACGTCATGGGCGCCGCGTTGCCCGGCTTGCCGCTGATCAATATCGGTTTCAGCCAGCACCTGGCCTGGACCCATACCGTCGACACCTCCAAGCATTTCACGCTGTACCGCCTGCAGCTCGACCCGAAGGACCCGACCCGCTATCTGCTGGATGGCCAGTCAGTGCCGATGAGCCAACAGGTGGTCACGGTGGACGTCAAGCAGGCCGACGGGCAGGTCAAGCCGGTTTCGCGGGTGGTGTACGGCTCGCAATTCGGGCCGGTTGTGCAATGGCCTGGCAAGCTGGATTGGGACAACCGCTTCGCCTACAGCCTGCGGGACGCGAACCTGGAGAACGACCGGGTGCTGGCGCAGTGGTACGCCATGAATCAGGCGGTCACGCTCAAGGATCTGCAGGCCTCGGTCCAGCGGATCCACGGGATTCCCTGGGTCAATACCCTGGCGGTGGACGACCTGGGACAAAGTCTCTACATGAACGTTTCGGTGGTGCCCAACGTTGACGCGGCCAAGCTGGCGCGGTGCAGTGATCCGAGGGCCGGGTTGAAATTGATCGTACTGGATGGCTCGCGCAGCGAATGCAACTGGAGCGTGGACCCCAAGGCCGCGCAACAGGGCATCTACGCCGCCGATAAACTGCCGCAGTTGTTGCGTCGTGATTACGTACAAAACTCCAACGATTCGGCCTGGATGGTCAATCCCGCTCAGCCCTTGTCCGGTTATTCGCCGCTGATAAGCCAGCACGACCAGCCGCTGGGGTTGCGCGCACGTTTTGCGCTGGATCGGCTGGGCCAGTTGGGCAAGGATGGGCCGGTGCAAGTGGATGAACTGCAGCGCATGGTCATGGACGACCAGGTTTACCTGGCGGACCAGTTGATGCCGGACCTGCTGGCCTTCTGCGCCGGGGACCTTAAGGCTCATGCCTTGGCTCTGATTGAAGTATGCGCGCGCCTGAAGGCCTGGGATCGCACGGCGGGTCTGGACAGCGGCGTCGGCTTCGTGCATTTCCAGCAGATCATGAAGGCGCTGCAAGCAGTGCCTGATACCTGGCGCGTCGCGTTCGATCCGAAAGATCCGCAACACACCCCGCGGGGCCTGGCAATCGAGCGGCCAGCCGTGGCCGAGGCCCTGCGCCAGGCCATGCTGGCTTCACTGGAGTCGGTGAAATCGGCAGGGCTGTCGGCGGACAGCCGCTGGCGGGACGTCCAGGTTGCCAGCCAAGGTGATCGGCAGACGCCGATCCACGGCGGCCCGGCGGAGCTGGGAATCTATAACGCGATCCAGAGTGTGCCGGGGGCGAACGGCAAGCGGGAAGTGGTCAGTGGCACCAGCTATCTGCAAGTGGTGACATTCGATGGCAGCGGTCCGCAGGCCCAGGGACTGCTGGCGTTTTCCATTTCCAGTGATCCGGCCTCGCCTTACTCGGCGGACCAGACCCAGGCGTTCTCGAAGCGGCAATGGAGCACGCTGCCCTTTACCGAACAACAGATCAAGGCCGATCCGCACTACCAGGCCAAAGTCATCCGCGAGCGTGATGAGGCGGGCAGGGTCGCGACGCAGTAGGCAGTTCAGCCCCGAAGAAAAGCCGCGACCCGAACGGGCGCGGCTTTTTTAATGGTTGGCCGGTCGATGACCGATGGAGTTGAGGACCAGGTTGCCGTCCTGGTTTTGGGTCAGGTAGACCGGCAGGACCTTGGGCAGCGAAGGCGCGAGATTCTTCACTTCGTTGAGGTTGTAGATGCCGCCGACACGCAGGGTGCCGGTAGCATGGTCGGCCAGCATGACGGGGCGGTCGAGGTAGCGATTGATCAATGGCAGCGCGTCGGAGAGGGCCAGGTTATCCAGCACCAGCTTGCCGTTACGCCAGGCCAGGGAGCTGTCGCCGGGTTCGATCTCGCGTACCTGCGGTTGGAAATCGCCCGTCCGGTAACTTGCCTGCATCCCCGGGGACAGTTGCGAGCCGTCCGCAGTGGCGTTCATGTTGCTGGTCACCCATACCGAGCCTTCCACCAGCGTTACCCGGACCTGGTCCTGATACATCCACACGTTGAAACGGGTGCCTGTCACGCGCACCTGGCCCTGGCCCGCCCGAACGACGAAAGGATGCCGGCTGTCGTGACTGACATCGAAGAACGCCTCGCCTTTTTTCAGCGTGACCCGACGCTCATGCTTGTAGTTGGCGAACACCAGTTCGCTGCCGAGATTGAGCTCCACCTGGCTGCCATCGCCCAGCGTGACGTGACGTACGCTCGCGCCGGCTTCCAGGCGCTGGTAGGAGTCGGGCAGCCACCCCATGTTCCAACCGGTAAAGGCGGCCAAGGGCAAGCCCAGTACGATCACTGCCGCAGCGACAGCCAACCGTCCCGAACGCGAACGCGATCGTGGCCGCCCGGCTGGCGGAGTCGGCGCAGACTCGACACGTGGCAGATACTCGGCCACGCCCCAGATTTCCAGCATGGCCTGGTATTCGAAAGCATGCAGGGGGTCGGCGTCGTGCCATTGCTGGAACGCCAACCGGTCGGCCTCGGTGCAGTCATCCGCGTGCAAACGCATGCACCAGTGCGCGGCCGCATCGCTGATGGCGTCGTATTCGGCTTCCGAGAGTATTCGTTCGGTCATTGGCTGTCCCTGGTTTGCCGCATTCTAACCTTCGACGGCGGCTGCCGAGAACAACCGACATGGCGATTAAGCATCAAATACCCTTGTTTTTCATGTGATAAAGCCCGCTGCTGCCCCCTGGAGCCATACCGTCCCACAAGCGGCGTGAAAAAAAGATCAAATCCACCTGCCTTTCGGGCACCGGATAGCCCAGCTATGGCATGACGATCGGGCCCGGATCGATTTGTCGCCCCAGTTCACAGATGAGCAGAGTCATGGAGTCAGCATTTCGCAGTAGGACATCGATGCGTTTGTCTGCCCGAACCGGATCCAGGAATGCATCACGCGCCTGGTCCATGGTGCTGGCGCCTGTTATTTCAAGGATTTCCTGTGCCAGGTCATCAAACTCTGGAAACAGCTCCAGGCTCTTGAGCGTGTTTGTGGTTTTATCCACCTCCATGAACAGCTGCGCCCGGGGAGTGGTGAGCGAAAACCCATCGCGTTGCAGCGCCACTTGCTTGTCATGTTCCTTTTGTGCGTAGTGAGTCACCGTGGATATCAGATCCGCAAATGGCCGGGATATATCCAGATAAGCGATGTCGAGCGTATCGAAGAGTTGATGTGAAAGCTCGTGGATGAATGTCGCCGCCTGGGCGTGAGCATAGACATTAAAAGAGTTCGGCACGACGGTTCTGTACCAACCCAGGTTCATCGCGAAAAAATGTTGGGTAAGGTAGATTTTTCCGGTCTTTCTGGCCCCGAACACAAAGGCGGACGCTCCTTCGTGTATGTATTTAAGGGAGCCAATAACGATGCGCTCTCCATTCAGTAACTCCCAGGCTGGATCAGCCAATGCCTGGCAAACCGGCGAGACCGCCGCGAGTATCTTCTGCACATGGCTGCTGTTGACCGTGTTGACTCCTAAAAAACCTTTGAGAAAGTTGTCCACCCGAGAGCCTGGGATTACGTTGCGTCTGACCAGATTGAGGTTGTGAAGCGTGTTGGCGCAGTAACCCCTCGCCGTCGCGAGTGCTTGCACAATCACATAGGCGTGGTGCGGATATTTAAGTCGTATTTCCGTCATACCGCGGGCTTCGATGTTAAGGGATCTGGCGGCCCTGTAATCACTGTAGGTATTGCTCAATGTCGACATCGCCTTGCCATAGCGAATGTTCTGCAGTTGCGGGTCAATCACCCACTTCCGGCTATCGGGCGGGTTCTTCAGAAGGGGGCCTTCACCCTCCGGATGGATGATGCGCCAGAGGTCGTGGGCTTTTGCTATCTGAAAAACCTTGCCGGCGACAGGAGCGTAGAGCTTGCCGGATGCTAGCGCTTTGTAGGTACCGTCGGCGGTATTCGCTTGGAGGTCCTTGAGACTGACATCAGCCGCTTCGAATGCCTGCAGGTCGGTACGCGGTGCCGCTGTGGAACTGATTTCGCCCCATTTCGGTGGAACCACGGTCGGGGCGTCCTGCGAAACGGGTGTTGGGGGATGGAGAAGTCCGCCGGTGTCGTCGCGATTGACCAGGCCAAGTGAAACCATTTCCGCCGCGCCGGCGATAAAGTCGTGTAAGCCGTCTTTCCAGCGACCCTGCTGAAAGGCTTCGGAGGAGCCGTAGAAGTCTTTGTAGCTGTCCCAGAGCGTCTCGATAAAAGCCAACTTGCCGGAAAACATCCTGCCCAGGGCCTTTACGCCAGAGCTGAGCAGGTGCGTGACGGTTTCCCAGTCAAACTGCCGTTCCTTATCTGTTTGGGTAGCGAGCATCGCGGGCAGCAGCTTTGTATTGTCGTTGAACAAGGTATGCAGCACGTTTGTCTGGATCGGGTTCGAGGCCAGAGTGATTTCGGATAGCTTTCCAATCGTCTCTGCGAAGAGGTTTTTGAAACTGGCTTGCTGGTTCTCGGGGAGCCTGCGAATCAGCAAGTCCTGAAGCGCCCCTGGCTTGTTGAAAGCAGCGACGATGCTCGCTTCGTCCTTGAACTCCATGAAGTTGTGTCCTTCATGATAGGGCGCATACAGGACGTGGGAACTTGCGTTGGTATTGGACCCGATCAAGTAAAGGCCCAGTGCCTGGACCGCCGTGGCCCCCTCGGTCTTGATCAGTTCAAACGGACGGATAAACGCGCCGGCGCCTTCCACCGCCTGGCGGGCGACGGCGTCCGGCATGTCCAGCACCTGGCGGATCAAGTCGAAAGCGCTGCTGGAAAGGTGCTGCTGTAGATGCAACGCATGCGCGTATTGCAGAAGTTGCCAGGGTAGTTGTCGGCAGAATCGCTGCTTGCGCTGCTGGACGTTGGCGGAACGCCCGTCAAGTTCATTCCGGACACGAGTTGCATAGGTGGTGGGGATATTCAATGACAACAACATTTGCTTGATGGTTGTCTCGTTCAAACCCAGGGGGAGTTGCTGCGTGGACATTGAAGACACTTGAAATCCCGTGCCTTGAATAAGGTTGACATGACGCAGGGCAAAGTCGGCCAATGTGCCGACAGGCCCCAACAAGGAAAGGTTCGGTGTGATTTGAATCGCGTCGGGATCAAGGTCGTTTTCGCCGAAGCGTTTTTCCAGTAATCCCTTCAGTTGTTTCCCGACATAAGCATGCAAGGGTTCGATACCGTCCAGGTAGTCCTTGTCATCGTCCACGCTGTTTCTATATTGCTCAAGCAACTCGATATGCAGGCGTTGATCGTCAAGGGAGGCCGTGCCGAGCCAGGCGGGAAGTTTCTGTTGCCACCGGATGGTCCGGGCGATCTGTGCGGCGCGCGTCAGATTGGTGGGGGCGCCTTTGTTCAGGAGCGCATCAAGGTGCTTTTTTAAATCGGGCCCGGTCCGGCGCCAACTTCCAATTTCCAATGCGCTCAAATAATCATGTTCAGCCTCAAGCTGCTTGACGAACGATCTCATCCGATTGACCTGCACATTGTCTTCAACCAGTTCAAACGCTTCGATTTGATACTGCCGATGAGGGAGGCGCTGAACCGTAGTGAGGTTTTGCAGTAAATCAAAGCGCTTTTGGGGATCGAGCAAGCGTCGGTTCAGTTGCTCCGTCGCCAGTTTGACGGACGAAAAAACATGTAAGCCTTCGGCGGGCGTCCAAAACACAGCCATGCCCGAGTGAGGCGTATCCAGGCCGCCGCGCTCGGTCAACAAGAAACAATTGGCCAGCGATACGACGTCAGTCTCTTTTCCCGGGGTGCAAGCCAGTTTCAACGAGTAAACATCTGGCCGAAAGCCTCTGACCACGGTACGTTGCTTGCGGTCCGGGTAATTGGAGTCGTGAGCAAAAACTGCGTCGATGAGGTTGCGCGCCGCAAGCGGCAGTGTTCCGTTGAGGTCCCTGAGTTCGGCCTCGGCCTGTATTCCCAGGGAGAAAGCACTCGCCAGCTTTTCTGTCAGGTCCTTCAGCGCTGTGCGCAACAAGGGTTTGTTGGACGCCGGTAACTGGGAAAACAGCTCGTTGGTAGCCTGTTCAACACTGGCATACGTCTGGATCTTTCGCTGGGCCTTATCGGCTATCAGGTTCGACGGTCGAAGGTTTCCATGGAAAGACGGGCGCGTGCCCCATCGGTCGTCGGTTCTTTGCCTCAACAGATCCGGGTTGATAAAGCTGCGTATATCCAGGGCCTTATCGAGCAATGCGTTAACATCCACGTCGCTTTGGCGGGACATCTCCAGCGCGTACTGAAGGTTATTCAGCTGTTTGTCGATAATTGCTTCAGCCAGAAATTCGGACACGGGCAGCGCAATTTCCTTGCCCGATAACTGCGGCTTGTCAAAGCGCAGGAAGCGGTTACGCTCTTCCAGGCTCAGGAGGCTATACAGTTCTTCCTTTCGCTCGGCAGGCGCGGACGTATTGAGCAGTGCCTCTTCAAAATCCTGATGGTTGACCACTGTCTGAAAACCCTGACCCGGGGTATACAGATAGTACCCACCACAGCTGACCATCAACGAGCCCGCGAGCTCCACGTAGTGCGGCTCATATTCCCAGAGCCGGATGGTTTCGATAAACAGCAGCCGTTCTTCCGGGCGTGATGGCCGGAACAGTCGAAGCAGCTCTTGGCTCTGCGCCGCAGTCAGCTGCTTTTTTTCCCGCATGACCAGGATATTCGCCCGCAAAGCCGCGTTGATAACCAGGGACAGAAAGCTGCGGCGTGAAATATGGCCCGGCCCCCGGGCATTCCAATAGGCGTCAATTTCGTCGGTCATTTGGGGAATCAGTTCGCGGGCGACGATTTTTACCGCTGTTTCCCAACTCCGCGCATTGTCCAGCGTGCGATGTATCTTGTGGTGAAAAAAATCAACGGTATGCCCTGAAGGCCAGCCCTGATGATGGAAGTAGAACAGGATCGCGTGACTCAACGACATGTTTCTGATCACCTGGCTGGCCTTCGGATCCTCCAGGGCACTAGCCGCGCCAAGGGTCACGCGCACCTGTCTATGATCGATATCCGGCAGCACCTCCTTCAGAACACGGTCGAACATGGAAGTAAGCGAGGGTAGTCTGGTCAGTTCGTCCACCATCGCCAGGTCATTCAGCTTTTGCGCACCTTCGATGGATTCCAGCTGAGTTGTGAAAACATCCCCGTCGATGGTCAGCATTGCCGTCCTGAGATGAGCTTCAGCGTTCAGTTTGTTGCGCTGGGGAATCGCCAGGAAATGGAACAGGTCGTCACGGTCCGCTGGGCTTTTCAGCATCTGCTCGATTGCGCTTTTGAGGGTTTCCCGATTGCTGAATTTCCTGATCCCGCCATACGGTGTATAGAGAAAAGCAGGTCTGACAGTCGGCGAGTCGACGCTTGGCCAGGCACTGAGCGTAAAACAACCCGCCAGCGTTATCGGGGGTTGCCCTTCGCCTGCGCATAAAATCGTTTCTGCCAGCATCGGTGGCTGCTGCGCCTCGCGTAGTGTGTGGCTTGGCAGGGAAACATGATGCAGCCACTCAAGGTCTGCCTGCGTCAGCCCGTGGTTGTGACTCAGTTGATCCAGGCGGCTGGCATCCAGTACCTCAGGAAATAATAGCGGCGTAGTCTCAGTGGCCATCTTGCTTCTCGATCAAGGCACCGCAAGGCGGCGCGTCGGTGGTTGAAGCGGCTAGACTAGCCAGCGCCCGATCAACGAAGGTGGTACATAGTTACCGCACTCAAGGTTGATCGTCCGCCCCGAACGCGGTATCTGATCCACGGGGCAATTGCCGCTACGCTGTTGTTACCTCCAACGATCACTATGGAGCTTCAGATGTCCGCACCATCCAATCATGCCGGTTCAGGCAGCTTGTCCTTTGACGCTCTGGTGAGCTTGCTGGAGCAGATTTTCCTGCGCCATGGCACATCCACCGAAGTCGCCCGCACCCTGGCCGAAAATTGCGCCGGCGCGGAGCGCGATGGTGCCCATAGCCATGGGGTATTCCGGGTGCCCGGGTATGTCTCGACGTTGAACAGCGGTTGGGTCAACGGCCAGGCCGTGCCGATCGTCGAGGATGTTGCGTCCGGGTTCGTCCGGGTCGATGCCTGCAACGGCTTTGCCCAGCCCGCCCTGGCCGCCGCCCGTCTATTGCTGGTGGAAAAGGCTCGCAGCGCCGGTATTGCGGTGCTGGCGATACGCAACTCTCACCACTTCGCCGCGCTGTGGCCGGATGTCGAGCCGTTCGCCTATGAAGGCCTGGTGGCCTTGAGCGTGGTCAACAGCATGACCTGTGTCGTGCCCCATGGCGCGGATCGGCCATTGTTCGGCACCAATCCCATCGCCTTCGCCGCCCCACGCAACGGCGGCGAGCCGATCGTTTTCGACCTCGCCACCAGCGCCATTGCCCATGGCGACGTGCAGATTGCCGCGCGCAAAGGCGAGCGCTTGCCTCCCGGCATGGGGGTGGACAGCCTCGGTCAGCCGACCAGTGATCCAAAGGCGATTCTCGAGGGCGGGGCGCTCTTGCCGTTTGGCGGACACAAGGGGTCGGCCTTGTCGATGATGGTGGAACTGCTGGCGGCCGCGCTGACGGGGGGCAACTTTTCGTTCGAGTTCGACTGGCACAACCATCCCGGAGCCAAGACTCCCTGGACCGGACAGTTGTTGATCGTGATCGATCCGAGCAAGGCCGCCGGCCAGGATTTCGCTTCACGCAGCGAAGAATTGGTCAGGCAGATGCACGGCGTCGGATTGCGCCGGTTGCCAGGCGATCGCCGACACCGTGAGCGCAGCAAGTCCAGCGAGCAGGGGATCGTACTGGACGAGCAGACGCTGGGCCAACTGCGCGAGTTGGCGGGGCTATAGGCTTTTTTGCCTGGGGCTTAACGGCGTCCCAGCAACAAGCCCACCACGAGCCCGAAACCCGCGGAAATCGCTACGGTCTGCCAGGGATGGCCGCCGATATAGGCTTGCGTGGCGTCGACCACCGGGCGCGTGCGTTCCCGCGCGCTGGTAACCGAATCCAGGGCCTGGCGCAGTTTCTGGGAAATCTGCTGGCGCAGATTTTCGGCGTCCTCGCCGACCAGGGCGGCACTGCTCTTGAGTAACTTCTCCGACTCTTCGATCAACGCTTTCAGTTCGCTGAAGGCTTGATCCTTGATTTGCTCTCCGTTCGCTTGCGCAGCACTTGTGCGAGCCATTGAGGTACTCCTTGAGGTTGATGGCAGTGAACAGTGGAGTGTTGCGCTTGGGCAAAAGTTGCAGCAGTTGGCCTGGCCCAAGGCCGCGCTGCGAAAAATCATGGTTAAGACGTTTCTGCGCAAGGTGTAAGATGGCGCCTATTTACGCAACAGGGAATTCCCCATGAGTTTCAATCTGGCTGACAAGCCCCTGGCCGAGCGCGCGGCGCTGGAAGATGAAAAATCCCGACTTTTCGAGCTGTGGCAAAACAACCTGGGCAAGGCCAAGGGGGACGCTGCGCGGCTGTTTGGCGAACGCTCCAAGCGCAAGGGCAAATGGGCCGAGTGGGTGCGCGCCGAGCTGGACGGCATGTCGCCTCCAGAGTACGCCAACATGGTGCGCAGCGAGGTCAATCGGTTGATGGCCGCGAATAAATAACCTCAGTTGAAAGTCGCGATGACCGCCTCGCGCACTTTGTCCACGGCCGGATCCCGCTGCGCATGGGTTCGCCAGCCCAGCTCGATCGGGTAGCGCGGCAAAGCCAGCGGGCAGGGCAGCAACAACAGGCCGCTGAGCGCCGCAATGGCTTTGGCGGCATGCTCCGGAATGGTCGCCACGGCCTGGCTGCCCTTGAGCAGGAACGGCAGCGCAGCGAAGTGCGTGGTCGAGGCGCTCACCCGCCGGCGCAGACCGAGCCCGGCCAGTCCTTCATCGGTAATGCCAATGAAACCGCCGGATGAAACCAGCAGATGCTCCCGCGCCACAAACGCTTCCAGGCTCAGCTCCTGCTGGTCCTCCGTCAGGCGGGTTGGGTCCACCAGGCAGGCGTAGCCACCTTCGCCCAAGACCTGGCGACTCAGTAGCCGTTCGGTAAATCCCCCTGCCGTGATCGCCAGGTCCAGGCTGCGCTCCATCAAGGCCCGGCCGACGATCTGGCTGTGGGTCTGGCGAAAGATCAACCGCAGCCGCGGCGCTCGTCGTGCTACCTCTTCGATCAACCGCCGGCCGTAGGCGATCTCGAAATCATCCGACAGCCCGACAATGACTGAACGGCCTTCATAATGGCTGGCGCCCGGATCGATCATCGTCAGGCTCTGACGGCATTTGTCCAGCGCTTCAGTGATCACCGGTTTCAGCTGGTTGGCCCGCAGCGTCGGCGCCAAACCGCGTCCGGTACGCACGAACAGTTGATCGTCGTACACGCTTCGCAGCCTGCGCAATGCGGCGCTGATAGCCGATTGGGTGACGCCCAGGCGCAGCGCGGCGCGGCTTGCACTGGATTCGTCGTGCAGGGCTTCGAAGGTCTTCAGCAGGTTCAGGTCTACATCGGCGATATTCATATGCTTCATATCTTTTAGCAGCGAGCAGGGCTTTATTCATGATCCGTCGACGCCTGAGAATCAGCAACACTTGAAATCACGGAGTTGAAGAACATGCCCACATCCATCGTGGCTGCCCTGCAGATCGGCTCGCTGCCAGGCGGCAAAGGCGAAACCCTCGCGCAGATTCTTTCCTACGAAGATGCCATTCGTGAGGCCGGTGCACGCTTGGTGGTCATGCCCGAGGCGCTGCTGGGCGGTTATCCGAAGGGCGAGACTTTTGGCACCCAGCTAGGCTATCGGTTACCGGAAGGGCGCGAAGCATTTGCCCGCTACTTTGCCAACGCCATCGACGTGCCCGGTGCAGAAACCGAGGCGCTGGCGGGGCTTTCGGCGCGAACCGGGGCAAGCCTGGTGCTGGGCATCATCGAGCGCGCCGGCAATACGCTGTATTGCACCGCACTGTACTTTGAGCCGGACGCCGGCCTGGTCGCCAGGCATCGTAAACTGATGCCCACCGGCACTGAGCGGCTGATCTGGGGCAAGGGCGATGGTTCGACGTTGCCAGTGATCGACAGTCAGGTCGGGCGCTTGGGTGCGGCGGTGTGCTGGGAAAACATGATGCCGCTGCTGCGCACCGCGATGTATGCCAAGGGCGTCGACGTCTGGTGCGCGCCGACCGTGGATGAGCGGGAAATGTGGCAGGTCAGCATGCGGCATATCGCTCATGAAGGGCGTTGCTTTGTGGTCAGTGCCTGCCAGGTCCAGGCCTCGCCGGCAGAGCTGGGTATCGAGGTGGCGAACTGGCCGGCGGAGCGGCCGTTGATCGCCGGCGGCAGCGTGATTGTCGGGCCCATGGGCGACGTGCTGGCGGGGCCGTTGCGGGGCTCCGCAGGCCTGTTGACTGCTGAAATCGATACCGATGAGCTGGTGCGGGCGCGCTACGACTATGACGTGGTCGGGCACTACGCCCGGCCCGATGTATTCGAGCTGGTGGTGGATGAGCGGGCCAAGCCTGGCGTGCGTTTCATTGCATGAGTTACCAGGTGGCCGCGGAATTCGGTAGATCAAGAGTTCCGCGATCGACGAAGCGCAGGGTACCGAACAAGCCGCCGGCGAGTTTGCCCTTGAGCACGTAGGGCAGGTTGTCCAGGCTCTGGGTCTGGCTCAGGCCGAGCGTCTGGCGGAGCACTGAAAACGCCGAGATGCTTACCGGTATGCTCAGGATTGCTTCGGAAAAGCGTGGGATCGAGCCGCTCTGGTCACTGACACCGGTCGCCAATGTCCGTCCATTGACCTCCAGATCCAATGCCGCACCGCTATAGTCGATGGCGCTTTCGTTGGGATTCTGCAAGCGCAGCTTGACCGCGAAGCGCATCTCCAGGCCTTCGCTGGGCAGTGGCTCGATACCGACCACGTTGATATTCAGCGGGTCGCGGTGCGGGAAGAGGGCGCAGGCGCTCAGGCTGAGCAGTATCAGGATGAGGGGCAAACCGAGGATTCTGCGCATGGACGTTCTCGCATGTGGATTATTGGTTACAACCCTATCACCCGCCGCTGCATCAATCCCTGTGGGCCACGTCACGACGGGTACGGCTGCTGACAGTTTCTGACACCAGCCTCTGCTAATCTGCTTCATCTCTTCCCCGGATCTTCCATCGTGTCGCGAACCACTCGGCTACTGACCTTGTTGCAAGTGTTGCGTGGCAAGCGCTGCCCGGTTACCGCCGCGACGCTGGCGGCGGAGCTGAAGGTGTCCGAGCGCACGCTTTATCGCGATATAGCCGAACTGACTGCCCTGGGCGCGCCGATCCAGGGCGAGGCGGGCATCGGTTATGTACTGCGCAGCGGCCTGTTCCTTCCGCCGCTGATGTTCACCGCCGATGAAATCGAGGCCATCGTGCTGGGCTTGCGCTACGTCGACCAGCGTGGCGACGAGGTGCTGGGCAAGGCCGCCGCCGACGCTTTGGCAAAGGTCGAGGCAGTGCTGGCCCCTGGTTTGCGCGATGCCTTGCACAACCCCACGGTATTGCCCGGTCCGCCGGGCTACGGTTATCCGCAGAACGCCGTCGAGCTGAATGTCTACCGCCAGGCCATTCGCTCTCAAGCCAAATTGCGCATCGATTACGCCGACGTCAACAAGACCCCTAGCCAGCGGTTGATCTGGCCGCTGGCCCTGGGCTTTTTCAATGAGGCGCGGGTGGTGGTGGCCTGGTGCGAACTACGCGGCGCCTATCGGACGTTTCGTACCGACCGGATTGCCTCAGCCAGCGTCCAGGGCGAGCGCTACCCCGGCAGGCGCAGCGACTTGCTGCGAGCCTGGTTGGCGCTGATGAATCTCGATGAGGCGGGGCATTTTACTCCTGACAAAAACTGACACGGCGCTGTTCTAGGATGGCTCCGGATCGATACAACAAGGAGCCCCTGACATGTCCAATTCCGTCTCTTCCCTGGCCCCGGCAATCGCCGGTTACATCGCTGCCGCCAATGCCCGTGACAGTTCGGCGGTGACGCGGTACTTCGCCGAGGATGCCAATGTATTCGATGAGGGTAACCACCGGGTCGGTACCCAGGCTATCGCCCAGTGGATGGAAGATACCGCGCGCCGCTATCAGCCGCGGGTCGAGGTCCTCAACGTGCAGCAACGCACTGGTAAGGTGCTGGTCCATAACCTGATCTCCGGAACCTTTCCCGGCAGTCCACTGGAGTTGCGCTACACCTTCCGGCTCGATGAGCAGGGGAAGATCACTCGGCTGGATATTTGCGCCTAGCTTTTGTGGGGGGGGGGGGGGGGGGGGCTGGGTTGCGTAGCAGCCCC
>NZ_JBHFJB010000089.1:0-9309 GCF_057334555.1 Pseudomonas sp. AGC41 | reverse complement strand
GCCCCAAGCTTTTGCGGTCGCTGCGCAACCGAGCGGGAGCAAGCTCCCTCGCCACGGGATTTATAGTGAATCATGAATTACTTATCGGATCCCGCTGCATGGCATACTCCAGACCTTCCCCCTCCGGACCCGGGTCGCATGACTTTCACTTCTCCCTTGAGCGCCTGGCAGCATGCCATCGAACACCACGGCTTCGTCCAGGACGAAGCCCAGGAGCTGGCAATCATGGCATTGGAGCAGTGCCACCAGGCGCTGCACGAAGGTTGCAAGGCAATCAAGGGTGTTTACCTCTGGGGACCGGTCGGGCGGGGCAAGACGTGGCTCATGGATCGCTTTTATGAAAGCCTCGAGGTTCCGGCCCGTCGCCAGCATTTCCATCATTTCATGGCCTGGGTGCACCAGCGCTCGTTCCAGCTCACCGGCACGCCAGACCCGTTGCAGGCCCTGGCTCGGGAGCTGAGCCGAGAGGTGCGGGTGTTGTGCTTCGACGAGTTGTTCGTGACCGACATCGGCGATGCGATCATCCTCGGCCGCCTGTTCCAAGTGATGTTCGAGCTGGGCATGGTGGTGGTCAGCACGTCCAACCTGCCGCCGGACGAGCTGTACGCCAGCGGTCACAACCGTGAGCGCTTCCTGCCGACCATAACCGCCATCAAACAGTACATGCAGATCGTGCCGGTGAATGGCTGGCAGGATCATCGCCAGCACCCGGGCGCCTTGCAGCAGCGTTATTGGCTGCGTGAGCCGGCCCAGCCTGATCCGTTGGCGGGGGTTTTCGCTCAGTTGAGCGTGGGGCAGAAATCCTGCAATCAGGCGCTTGAGGTCGGCCATCGCCTGGTCGTTCCGGTCCAGGCCAGCGATACCGTGCTGTGGTGCCGATACCTTGACCTTTGCGAGCAACCGTTCTCGGCGCTGGATTTCATGGCGCTGTGCGATCGTTTCAAGGCCATTCTTCTCAGTGACGTACCCTGCCTGAGCGCCGAACAACGCGAAGGACGGATTGCCCGCGGCACCGAAGACGGGGTCGAGCGGGTCGAAGCCGGTGATCGCGAGCTGCCGCAGCTGTCGATTCATGACGACGGCGTACGGCGTTTCATTGCTTTGGTCGACGAATGTTATGACCGTAAAGTGCCGTTGTACCTGTCGGCCCAGGTGCCGATGGACCAGTTGTACACGCAGGGCTATCTGCAATTCCCGTTTCGCCGTACTCTCAGTCGCCTTCAGGAAATGCAGCTGCAACGTTTTGGTCAGCCCGCCTGACCCGACCCTGTCGACGTCAAGTCGTCGGCCTTATCGAAACGAGATGGAAGATCATGGAAGAAGCCAAGGACATCCTTGTACTGCAAGCCAGCTACACCAACCCGGTCCACGCCGAAGCGATCTGCCATGTGCTCAACGGTTATGCCGAGGATCCGATGGGTGGTGGGCACTCGCTGCCGGCCGAGGTGCTGGCCCATCTGCCTGAAGAGCTGGCCAAGCGCGCCCATGCCTTCAGTGTGTTGGCGTTCGTCAACGGCGAGCCGGCGGGGCTGGTCAATTGCTTCGAGGGTTTCTCGACCTTCGCTTGCCGGCCTTTGGTGAATGTCCACGATGTTGCCGTGATGCCGGCGTTTCGTGGACTGGGTCTGAGCCAGAAGATGCTGCAGAAAGTCGAAGACATCGCCCGTCAGCGCGGATGCTGCAAAATCACCCTGGAAGTGCTGGAAGGCAACGCGGTGGCCCAGGCCAGTTATGCCAAGTTCGGCTTTGCCGCCGGCATGTTCGACCCAGCGCACGGGCGCATGCTGTTCTGGATAAAGCCCCTCTAGATGCGTAACGCGGTTCACTCAAGAAAAACGATGTACCTGCTTGTGACCGAGAGCTGATCCTGGATCTTGTCCAGTTCCGGCGTTGTGCTCCCTGGTAGCCGTAAAGGCTCATGCGCTGGCGGTTGGTCGATTCGCCAACGACCAGCACCGGTAGCCGGCTCATGGGCCATGGCATCCTACCTGGAGCAGGGGAGCAGGAGCGATTTTGTGGTGAGGAACAAGCTCCCCACCACAGGTTGTGCGTTGTTTTGTCAGCGTGACACCGGTTTGCCCGGCGTCGCTAAAGTGTCCTGCCCTGAGGGCAGGATCAGCGAGCCAAAGCCTGGCCCTGGTGCGAGAGCTGGGCGTGCTGTAACTGCATGCGCAACTGCGTCACTTCATCAAGCAGCAGATCACGCTCTTCCTTCAGCAGGCGTAATTCGTCGCGACGAATGGTCACATAAAGGGTTTGGGGAGGACGTGCGGTAACGACAGGGCCCATTGCTCACCTCGCAAATGGCTACATCAACTAGAGAGATGTCGTCAGTTTCTTGGCGACAATTCTTTATCGGCACCAATTCTGAATACTTTTGCCCGTTGATGGAACTTTTTTATTTTTCATGGTCCGCGTGTCTTCGGCTGGTTTTTGAACGTTATCCTTTGTGATCGGGCGATTTACCCGGAAACTATGCGGCAATGCTCTGGACTAACCTCCACAAGTCACCTTGAGCTAAACCTTTGACACACCTTTATTTGTAGTAGGGAGCATCAGCACATGCAACTCGGGATCATTGGACTGGGCCGCATGGGCGGCAATATTGCGCGGCGCCTGATGCTCAATGGGCACACCACCGTCGTCTATGACCGTAATGCCGCTTTTGTCGAAAACCTGAGCCAGGAAGGCGCGACGGGCGTCGCGGACCTGCCGGCGCTGGTCGCCGGCCTGGAGAAGCCTCGGGCTGTCTGGGTGATGCTGCCGGCCGGCGCACCCACCGAAGACACCATCAACGTGCTCGGCGACCTGCTCGAGCCAGGGGACGTCATCATTGATGGCGGCAACACGTACTACAAGGACGACATCCGGCGCGCCCAGGCGCTGTCGGAAAAAGGCTTGAACTACATCGACGTCGGTACCTCCGGCGGCGTCTGGGGGCTCGAGCGCGGCTATTGCATGATGATCGGCGGCGACACCGAAGTCGTGCGACGCCTGGACCCGTTGTTCGAAAGCCTGGCGCCGGGTATGGGCGACATCCCGCGTACCCGTGACCGCAAGTCCGATGACGACCGCGCCGAACGTGGCTACATCCATGCAGGCCCGGCCGGTTCCGGTCATTTCGTCAAGATGATCCACAACGGCATCGAATACGGAATGATGCAGGCCTTCGCCGAAGGCTTCGACATCCTCAAGACCAAATCCAGCGAAAGCCTGCCGCCGGAGCAGCGTTTCGATCTCAACCTGGCCGATATCGCCGAAGTCTGGCGGCGTGGCAGCGTGGTTTCGTCCTGGCTGCTGGATCTGACCGCGGATGCGCTGGCCAGCGATCCTAAGCTCGATGGCTTCTCCGGCGAAGTCGCCGACAGCGGGGAAGGGCGCTGGACCATCGAAGCGGCGATCGAACAAGCGGTGCCGGTGCCGGTGCTGTCCAGTTCGCTGTTCGCCCGTTTCCGCTCGCGCCAGCAAGCCACCTATGGCGACAAGATGCTCTCGGCCATGCGCTTTGGCTTCGGTGGCCACGTGGAGACGCCGAAAAAATGACCTCGATCGGCAGGAAATCCAAGGCACAACCGGCACCACCGACCACGCTGTTCCTGTTCGGTGCGCATGGGGACCTGGTCAAGCGCTTGCTGATGCCGGCGCTTTACCACCTCAGTCGTGACGGGCTGTTGGGGGATGGCCTGCAGATCATTGGTGTCGACCACAACGCTATCAGCGACGTGGATTTTGCAAAAAAACTCGAGGATTTCATCCGTAACGAAGCGGCGAGCAAGGGCGGCGACCCCGACCAGGCACTTGATCCGGCGCTTTGGGCCAACCTGGCCCAAGGCATCAGTTACGTCCAGGGTGATTTTCTCGATGACAGTACCTACGCAGCGCTGGCGGCGAAAATCGCTGCCAGCGGCACGGGTAACGCGGTTTTCTACCTGGCGACCGCGCCACGCTTTTTCAGTGAAGTGGTCCGCCGCCTCGGCGCGGCCGGGCTGCTTCAAGAGGGGGATGACGCTTTCCGGCGTGTGGTGATCGAGAAGCCATTCGGCTCCGACCTGCAAACCGCCGAGGCGCTCAACGCCTGCCTGCTCAAGGTGATGAGTGAAAAGCAGATCTACCGGATCGACCATTACCTGGGCAAGGAAACGGTGCAGAACATTCTCGTCAGCCGTTTCTCCAACAGCCTGTTCGAGGCGTTCTGGAACAATCATTACATCGACCACGTGCAGATCACCGCCGCCGAGACCGTCGGCGTGGAAACCCGTGGCAGCTTTTATGAACATACCGGGGCTCTGCGGGACATGGTGCCCAATCACCTGTTCCAGTTGCTGGCAATGGTTGCCATGGAGCCGCCGGCCGCGTTCGGCGCCGACGCGGTGCGAGGCGAAAAGGCCAAGGTGGTGGGCGCAATCCGGCCCTGGTCGGTCGAGCAGGCTCGGGCCAATTCGGTGCGTGGCCAGTACACGGCGGGAGCGATCAACGGCAACCTGGTCAGCGGTTACCGCGAGGAAACCAATGTCGCGCCCGACAGCAGCACCGAAACCTACGTTGCCCTCAAGGTCATGATCGATAACTGGCGTTGGGTAGGCGTGCCGTTCTACTTGCGCACCGGCAAGCGCATGAGCGTGCGCGACACGGAAATCGTCATCTGCTTCAAGCCGGCGCCGTACGCGCAGTTTCGTGACACCGAGGTCGACGAACTGCAACCTACGTACCTGAGAATCCAGATTCAGCCCAACGAAGGCATGTGGTTCGACCTGTTGGCCAAGCGGCCCGGGCCGGCACTCGACATGGCGAATATCGAGTTGGGCTTTGCCTACAAGGACTTCTTTGAAATGCAGCCATCAACGGGTTACGAGACCCTGATCTATGATTGCCTGACGGGCGATCAGACGCTGTTCCAGCGCGCCGACAACATTGAAAACGGCTGGCGCGCGGTGCAACCCTTCCTTGATGCCTGGCGCGAGGATGCAAGCGTTCAGCCTTACCAGGCTGGCGAGGATGGCCCAGTGGCGGCGCACGATCTGTTGACTCGCGATGGTCGCGTCTGGCATGGCCTCGGATGACTGATCAGTTGAAACGTCCTATTCGCTTTCTGCTCAGTGACATGGACGGCACTTTGTTGCTGCCTGACCACAGCCTCAACCAGCGAACCATCGAAGCCGTCCGCTCCTTGCGTGAGGCCGGCGTGCTGTTCAGTCTCGCCACCGGGCGTCCGCCCCGGGCGATGTTGCAGCAGATCGAAGCCCTGGGCGTCGACCTGCCCACCGCGGCGTTCAACGGCGGTACGCTGGTGCACCCCGACGGTAGTTTTCTCGCCGTTCATTACTTGCCGCCCGAAGCTGCGTTGAGCACCCTGGCCCTGTACGCCGATCAGCCGGGCATCGAGGTCTGGGTGTTTGCCGACGGTGAGTGGCTGGTGCGCGATGCCCACGGGCCCATGGTACCGGTTGAAACCCGTGGCCTGGGTTATCCGCCTTTGGAGGTGGAAAGCTTCGAGCCTTACCTTGAACGCATCGACAAAATCGTTGCGACCAGCGCCAATACCGCTCTGCTGGTCGAACTGGAGGCTCGCTTGCATCCGCTGCTCAAGGGCCAGGCCCAGGTGTCGCGTTCGCAACCGATCTACCTGGACGTGACGGCGATGAAGGCGAACAAAGGCGAAGCGCTGTCGACCCTGGCGCAATTCCTCGGCGTGCCGCTGGAACAGACCGCCGCCATGGGGGACGGTGGCAACGACCCGGCGATGTTCCATCGCGCGGGGCTGTCGATTGCCATGGGGCAGGCGGAAGAGGCGATCAAGCGCCAGGCTGACGTGATCACCGCCGCCAATACCGAGGACGGCGCGGCGCTGGCGATCGAGCGGTATATCCTGCCGCGTTGATAGCTCCGCGCCCTGATCGGGCGGGTTCTTTTTGACCGATGGGCTGTCTACCATTCGGGCATTTTTTCCTGGCCCAATTTTGTTTTCACCAGGTTGTAAGACAACTGCCCCGCCCGTGCAAGTATTGGGTAGAATCCGACGCTGATCGGATTACGGGAGGAAACAATGGGGAATAGCTCAACTCAGGGCGGTGATACGCGAATGGCCACGCCACTGGAACGCTTCATGCAATCGGAATCCTCGGGCGGCATCGTGCTCATGTTTTCGGCGCTCGTCGCGCTGATCGTAGCTAATAGCCCGCTCTTCACTACCTATACCAGCGCGCTGCATGCCTCTTTTCTGGGGATGTCCGTGGAGCATTGGGTCAACGATGCGCTGATGGCGATCTTTTTCCTGTTGGTAGGCCTCGAAATCAAGCGTGAGATGCAGATAGGCGAGTTGGCCAAATGGAGCCAGAGGGCGCTGCCCGGTTTCGCTGCGCTGGGGGGCATGATTGTGCCCGCCCTCATTTACGCCTGGATCAACAGGAATTCCTCCGAAACGCTGGCCGGTTGGGCCATTCCAGCGGCAACCGACATCGCATTTGCGCTGGGGGTGCTCTCGTTGCTGGGCAATCGGGTGCCGATTTCCCTGAAGATATTCCTCTCGGCGCTTGCCATTCTTGATGACCTGGGCGCGGTCGCTATCATTGCGGTGTTTTATACCGGCGGCCTGGACGTGACCATGTTAGCGGCCTCCGCTGGGGTCATTGCAGTATTGCTGATCATGAACAAGGCCGGAGTAACGAGACTGCTGCCCTATCTGGCGTTAGGTGTGGTGTTGTGGGTACTGGTTCTCAAATCAGGCGTACATGCAACGCTGGCAGGCGTGGCGCTTGCCTTTTGCATCCCGCTGAACAAAGACGCCGCTGAAGCGGACTCTCCCTCCCTCAGACTTGAACAGAAGTTGTCGCCGTGGGTCGCTTTCCTCATCATGCCGGTTTTCGGCTTTGCCAATGCTGGGGTTTCCCTGGCGGGTGTTTCATTAAGCACTCTGCTTGATCCGGTGCCCTTGGGCGTCGCTGCGGGATTGTTGCTGGGCAAACAGCTGGGTGTATTTACCTTCGCGCTGGTTGCGATCAAGACAGGCCTGGCGCAAATGCCGAGCCATAGTTCGTGGCGGCAGGTGTACGGCGTGGCGTTGTTGTGCGGGATAGGGTTCACGATGAGTCTGTTTATCGGCAACCTGGCGTTTCCCGGCGCGCAGTTACTGATTGATGAGGTCAAGGTTGGCGTATTGGCCGGTTCGACTCTAGCCGCCCTTGCGGGCATTCTGGTGCTGCGGTTCTGCGCGTCCTCCAAAGCGTGAAAAAAGAAGTCCGCTGCATCGCTTAATGTCGTTTACAAAAAAAACGGCGCTTATCCAGACATGGAAAGCGCCGTTTTTTTATGTCTAGAAAGACCTCGGTCTTTCTAGCAGGAAGTTTATTCCGGCATCGACCACGACTGCAGTTTGTAGCCTTCCTGGCTCAACTCGGCACGGGCCTGCTTCAGCAGGTCGGCAAGTTGCGCCGGGTCGGTGTAGGCGCTGCTGGGGATCTGGGTACGGCCGATATGGGTGTTGGTGCGGTCGACGACGGTCAGGCTGAGTTCGCCGTTACCGTCTTGTGGGGCCCAGGCCACGCATTGGAAAGGACGGAATGCGCGGTCGGCAATCAAAAGAGCTTCGTTGATACGGAGCGGGGCGTTCATGGCGTTATCTCTCAAAAGTGCCCATTCAAATGATCTGCCGTCGGTTGGGCGTACCGTGCGGCTGGTTACTTGTACTGATGTCCCGAACCCGGGAGCAGGTCACACAATCGCTGAATAAATTTCGATTTTCTTTCAGACCAGGCATTTGGGCTTTTGTTTGAAAGGCCGGTGAAAGATTCCCGGAGAGGTCAACTAACGAAACGCTCGCTTATAACCAATTCAATGACGTCCTGATAACTAATCGATACAAGCAAGTGTCAAGTTCTTGCTACTGTTACATGCAGGTTCGCCAAACGCCTGTTTCTAATCATATTTCCTTATTTTGGCGCCAAGGATCAGTCGTGATGGAAGCCAGTGCGTTGCGTCGTCTTCTCGTGGTGGATCCTTGCGATGATTGCCATCGCCTGCTGCCTGGCCTGCGCCAGATCGGTTGGGACGTCGACAGCTGTTCCCTGGAGCAGGCCAGCGACAGGACGTGCGACGTTGGCCTGTTGCGTCTGCAGCCTTTCCACTTGGAGCGCCCCGAAGCCGTCAAGGAATTGATTCGCCGCAGTCGCGCCGAGTGGATCGCCGTCCTCAGCCAGGACGTGCTGCGCCTGCAAAACGTCGCTGATTTTGTCTGCGAATGGTTTTTTGACTTCCATACCTTGCCGTTCGATGTTTCCCGCGTTCAAGTGACACTGGGCCGGGCGTTTGGCATGGCGCGGTTGCGAGGGCGCGGTTCGGTTCACGTCAATCAGCCCGAACATGAGCTGCTTGGCGACAGCAAGCCGATTCGCGAGCTGCGCAAATTATTGGGCAAGCTGGCCCCCGCTGAGTCACCGGTATTGATTCGTGGCGAAAGCGGCACGGGCAAGGAGTTGGTCGCGCGCACCCTGCATTGCCAATCGCACCGGCGAAACAAGCCGTTCATTGCCATCAATTGTGGCGCGATCCCCGAGCACTTGATTCAATCCGAGCTGTTCGGCCACGAGAGGGGCGCTTTCACCGGCGCCCATCAACGCAAGATCGGACGGATCGAGGCCGCTCACGGCGGCACGTTGTTTCTCGACGAAGTCGGTGATCTACCGTTGGAACTGCAGGCCAATCTGCTACGTTTTTTGCAGGAAAAGCACATCGAGCGTGTAGGCGGCAGTCAACCGATTACCGTCGATGTACGGGTACTGGCGGCGACGCATGTCGATCTGGAGGCGGCCATCGAGCATCGGCGTTTTCGTGAGGACCTGTATTACCGCTTGAACGTCTTGCAGGTGTTCATGGCGCCGCTGCGCGAGCGCCATGGCGACCTGTCGATGCTGGCCAGCCATTTTGCCCATTTTTATAGCCACGAAACCGGTCGTCGGCCGCGTAGTTTCAGCGAGGACGCGCTGGTGGCGATGGGCATGCATGACTGGCCGGGCAATGTGCGGGAGTTGGCCAATCGCGTCCGTCGCGGCCTGGTGCTGGCCGAAGGGCGACAGATCGAGGCCCGCGACCTTGGCCTCGTCGGCCATCAGAGCGTCGCTGCACCTATGGGTACCCTGGAAGACTACAAGACCCGCGCCGAGCGCCAGGCACTGAGCGATGTGCTCAACCGCCACAGCGATAACCTGAGCGTGGCGGCCCGCGTGCTAGGCGTGTCTCGGCCGACGTTTTATCGGTTGTTGCACAAGCATCAGATTCGCTGAGCAGTCCAGCGATCATCAGAGAGGTGGGAGCGAG